>DATENK010000791.1:0-6814 GCA_035275085.1 Verrucomicrobiia bacterium
TTAGCTAAGAGATCAACGCGGCGAGACGCCGCGTCTACTTCGATCGTTTGGCGAACTGTAACAACATCCTGTCTAGTATTGGCGGTCGATAGTTGTATCGGCCTGACACTGATGGAAGTATTTTCCGTGGCTGAAATTGCGGACAACCTGGCTCGCGTTCAATCGCAAATTGCCGAAGCCGCGGGGAAAAGCGCACGTCCCGTCGATAACATCGAGTTGATCGCAATTTCCAAGACGCACGATGCGGAACGGGTGCGCGAAGCCTACCAAGCCGGCCAACATGTGTTCGGTGAGAGCCGTGTTCAGGAAGCGCGCGCCAAGATTCCGGAGCTTCCTTCGAATATCCGTTGGCATTTCGTTGGGCATTTGCAAAAAAACAAAATTCGCCACGCGCTTCCGCTTTTCGAATTGTTTCACGGGATCGATTCCCTTGAGCTGGCGCGCGACATGAACCGCATCGCGGAAGAGGAAGGACTGCATCCGCGGATCTTGCTGGAAGTGAATGTGGCGGGTGAGGGGAGCAAGTTTGGTTTTAAGCCGGAAAAGTTGCGCCAGGAAATGGAATCGCTGCTCGCCTTGCCGCGCTTGTCGATTTTAGGGCTGATGTGTATTCCGCCGTTGGCCGAGGAAGCGGAAGCTTCGCGAAAATATTTTGTCGCATTGCGAGAAAATCGCGATCGGCTGCAAACCGAGTTTCATGTCGATCTTTCCCACCTTTCCATGGGAATGACTAACGATTACCAGGTCGCGGTCGAGGAAGGCGCAACATTGGTTAGGGTGGGGACGGCGATTTTTGGGGAGCGAAGACGAAAGGCCAAGGAATCAACCGCGGATCACGCGGATTAAACGGATAAATTCGAAGTGTAGGGCGTCCGCCGCGGCGGATGCCGATTTCGGAAAATGCCGTTTCGCCTGCAAAATGATTGTAGAGGCGCTTGCCGCGGCAAGCGCCTGTTTTTCTAGTTCGGTGCTTGGCACAAGCACCGCTACAACATCGCCCGACGGAGCGGCCGATCCACCTAGCTCAGGAGTTGCTGTCGCCCATTACCTCTTGATAAATTGTAGATTCCAATGACTCTCGAGCCGAAAAACATTCAGCAAATCGGAAACGAGCTCGCCATTCAATGGAACGACGATACCGAATCGTATTTCGAACTGGAATTCCTTCGGCGCGCCTGTCCCTGCGCGGGTTGTGGTGGGGAACCGGACGTGCTCGGAAATATTAGCAGGCCGCACGTGACCTATTCCAGCCAAAGCTTCGAGCTGAAGGGTTTTCAAGTGGTGGGCGGTTATGCCTTGCAGCCGCAATGGAGCGACGGCCATAATACCGGCATCTACAGTTTTCAATACCTGCGCCGCTTATCGCCAACGGTTTCGTCTTCATGAAAACATCCACCCGCTTGCTCATTGTGGCCGGTTGCTTCCTGCTCTGCGCCAGCGGATTCATTCGTGCCGGGATCAGTCGCACTTTCAGTTCTGCTTCGTACGCCGACGTTTCCGATGATCGAAATTTCCCCGGCGAATATCAATACGCGGCAAACGATCCCACCACCGAACAAATCAAAGCGATTCTGCGTTATCGGCCACAGCCGCTCGAGGCCAGAGAGCCGTACCCTCGTCTGGAGTTTGGACCGCCCAAAAAGGAAATGGGCAAGATTTCGGTGCAGGTGACCTACTTCACTTTCGAAGGCAAAGCGCGGCCTTATCTTTACGTTCTCGTTCCGGAAAAAAATTCATGGAAAGTCGAGAACGTGCGCAGGCTTTGGCTGATTCTTCCCTCGCATCTTCTGCGAGGATTGCGGGTCTAAACGTTCATTCACCGCAGAGAACGCAGAGAACTCGGAGACGGCGCCTCGTCTGCTAGCTAGTTGTAGCGGTGCTTGTAACAAGCACCGAATTAGAAGAACAGGCGCTTGGCACAAGCGCCTCTACAACCCCTTTTCAAATCTCTGTGTTCTCCGTGACCTCGAGCGAAGCGGGCGGTGAACCGGCTTGGGTTGAGATAGAACGCTAGATGCAGGGGACCGCAGGGCAGTTTCACGGTCTTTCGCGTCAGCGATCCGTTACCCAAAAAGTTTGGGTGAGGGCAAACATTCGTTGGGCCAAATCCGATTCAACGGGGTGGGCACGAGACGCCCGCCAATGACTTTTTATGTTTACTATCGATAAAGTTTTTTCTGTTCCTTCATCTTACTCTCTCATGAACTCGACTCTACGATTGCGCGCTCTGGTCTCGCTTATTCCTTTAGGCCTCGGCCTATGTTTTGCGCCAAACACGCACGCGGCTGCTTCTCCGGATGCAGTTTGGCAGAGCGTCGATCAAGTTCCGCAATCCCGAGCCGGAATGTTGCATCAAATTAAGCCGGCGAGGTTTAAAGCTTTCACTGTCGATGTGGCACGATTGCAATCGAACTTATCGCGTGCGCCGATGGAATTTGCCGACAAAGGCGGCGGCAGACGTCCGGTTGAGATCACCCTACCGAAGCCGGATGGCACTTTCGCGCGCTTTCACATCGAAGAAGTTGCGCTGATGGAGCCGAAGTTGGCGGCGAAATTTCCCGAAATCAGGACTTATCGCGGTCGTGATGTGAATGATCCGCTCACTTCGCTGCAACTGGATGTGAATGCGGAGACGTTGCACGCGCAGGTGCTTTCGCCTTCCGGAGCTTACTACATCGATCCTTACTGGCACCGCGATGGCAGCCTCTACATGAGCTACGCGAAGAAGGATCTCACCGGGGCGGGACGACACTTTAAATGTTTGGTTGATGGCAAAAAGAGGGGCTCGACCCATGCGATGAGCACTCAAAGCCTGACCGAGCTGGCGGTGTCGCCGGAGAACGCAAGCTCCGGCCAGAACCTGCGTACCTACCGCCTCGCGATCGCGACCTCGCTTCGTTACAGTCAGTATCACGGCGGCACTCCGCCGAATGTGGCGCAGGTTATTGCCGCACTGGTTACGCTAAACAATCGCGTCTCCGGCGTTTATGAAACTGAATTTGGTATTCGGATGATCCTGGTCGGAGACGAAGACCTGATCGTCGCCACCGCGACAAATCCGACGCCTTACACCGACACGCCGGGCGATATTCAAAGCAATCCCCTCTTTATCGATCAGAAGATTGGCGAAGCCAATTATGACATCGGTCACGTCGTGACGGTCGGCAGCGGCGGCATCGCAGGTCTGGGCGTTGTCTGTCGCGGGTTCGATGCAGCGTCAGGCGGAAGCGCAAAGGCAGCCGGCACGACCGGAATTGACCCACCAGAAGGCGATGGCTTCTGGATCGATTTCGTAGCGCATGAGATGGGGCACCAGTTTGGCGGCAATCACACGTTCGATGGCGCCGATCCGACGAACTGCACTACGAACGCCAACGCATCCACCGCATATGAGCCTGGCAGCGGCACAACAATTCAGGCTTACGCCGGCGTTTGCGGCGATCAAAATTTGCAGCCGCACAGCGATCCGTATTGGCATTTCGTTAGTCTGCAGGAGATGTTCGGCTACGCATCGGGCAGCGCTTCCCGAATCGCGCCCGGCATCCTTCTACAAAAAACTGACGTATCACGCGCGGCACCGCCGGCGCCTGATGCTACTCCGACCAGCGGCACTCTAAATCCAACTGGCCCCAATGTGACCTGGACCGGCACCGCGACCCCCGGTACTCCTCCTTCGAACGATGAAAGCACATGTGTCGACGGCGTGAATTGCGACACGTTCACGCTAACCGTAGGTGGGCAGCCGGCGGATTGGGTGGGCAAAACCGTGCGCATTACGTTCAACTGGCCGGGTGCCGCGGATGACTACGACATTTATGTTCATAAAGGCGGTGTTGATGGGCCGATCGTGGATGATGCTGTCACGGGTAATAATCCCGAAGTCATTAACTTCTCTCCGAATCAATCCACCGTTGGAACGGGGACATTTACCGTGCACGTGGTCTATTTCGCGGTCGTTTTCAACCCGTTAGGCTTTCAATACAACGCGGTGGCGAGCGCGATCGGGGCGGGCGGCGGCGGAGGCAACCCGACCTGCGCGGTGCTCACCGCCACTGGAAATAATCCGCCCACAGTTAATGCCGGACCGGATTTCAAAATTCCCGCGCGCACTCCGTTCGCGCTCACCGCCTCCGGCACTGACCCGGATGGCGATCCGCTCACTTACTGCTGGGAGGAAGCCGACCTCGCGCCCGGTGCCAAAGATGCCAACGCGCAGGACGACGGTGCCAATCCCATTTTCCGGTCCTTCCCGCCGACCACCAGCACCACCCGTATCTTTCCGCAATTGTCCGATCTACTTTTGAATCGCAGCGACACGATCGGTGAGCATCTGCCCATCACGACGCGCGAGCTGAACTTCGTTGTCACAGGGCGCGACAATAAGTTCGGCGGCTTCGGCCAGGATTCGACGAAGATCAACGTCATCGATAGCGGACAAGGTTTCGCCGTGACCGCGCCAAACACGGGTATCATCTGGTCCGGCGGCAGCGCTCAAAACGTGACCTGGAACGTGGCCAACACGACCGGTCCGGAGATTAGCACCACCAACGTGAACATCTGGCTCTCGCTCGACGGCGGCCAGAGCTTTCACATTTTGCTCGCGGGAAATACGCCTAACGACGGCAGCGAGCCGGTGACGGTCCCGTACGTCAACAACAGCACAGCTCGCGTAAAGGTGGAGGCGGTCGGGAATATCTACTTCGATATTTCCAATGCCAACTTCACCATCCAATCCGTCGACCACGACAGTGACGGCATTCCGGACGGGTTCGAAACGGCCAACGGCTTGAATCCGAACAATCCTGCGGATGCCGCACTTGATGCGGACGGCGATGGGCAGAGCAATAAGGCCGAATTTATCGCCGGCACGAATCTGCACGATGCGACCAGCGTTCTGCGCGTCACCTTCGTGGACCGGACGAATGAATCGGCGGTCGTGACCTTCACCAGTGTGCCGGGAAAGCGGTATCAGATTGAAGCCTCTCCTGATCTTTCCAGCTGGAGCGCAATTTCCGGCGACATTTTTCCAACTGGAAACACGGAAACGTATAATGACGCCAGCGCCGGAAAGGGCGATGTCCCGTTCCGCTCTATCCGCTTCTATCGGGCACGCGTGTTTAATTAGGACGGCCAACCGAGCGGTATAGCCACGTCGAAAGTCAAAACCGTGGAACGGGCTCGCGTTTAAAACGCGCTTGCGACCCCGAGCCCCGGGCTAGGCAAGCCGCGGGAAAGATTGTAAGCAAAACGGGTCTTGCCGATACTTGGCGTGCCCGAAGATGAGCGATCGCAATTTCTTTACCGAGCTGAAGCGACGCAACGTTTACAAAGTTGCGGTCGCCTACGCAGTGGTCAGCTGGCTCGTAATGCAGGCGGCTTCTCTCCTGTTTGTCGCATTTGAAGCTCCACCGTGGGCGATGAAGATCTTTATCATTGCAGTCGCGCTTGGTTTTCCGATCGCATTGGTGCTGGCATGGGCGTTTGAACTAACACCGGAAGGAATCAAGCGCGCCGACGATGTGGAGGGCCGCGCAGGCGACGTCTCTAAAAACCGGACCTGGATCTATGTCGTTCTGATCGGAGCCGTGTTTTCGATTGGCTTATTTTTTGTCGGACGATACACGGCGTCTCGGGGAATTTCAGCTGAAGGCGAACGCCGAAGCGCGGCGTCCCTGCCACAAAAATCAATCGCCGTGCTGCCATTCGAAAATTTGAGCGACGACAAAAGCGCAGCCTACTTTGCCGATGGAATTCAGGATCAAATCCTGACCAAATTGGCCAGCATCGCCGACCTGAAGGTCATTTCTCGCAGCTCCACCGCGCGATACAAAAGCAAGCCGGAGGACCTGAAGACTGTGTCGCAACAGCTCGGCGTTGCCAATGTGCTTGAGGGCACGGTGCAGAAAGCCGGCGACAAAGTACGGATCAACGTGCAGCTCATTGATGCGCGCGCGGACTCTCACCTCTGGGCGAAGACTTACGATCGCGCCATGGAAGACATTTTCGCCGTGCAGAGCGAAGTCGCTCAAGAGGTTGCTGATTCTCTGAAAGCCAAATTGTCGCCGGCGGAAGCCAACACAGTCGCGCGCGCACCGACGAAAGACGCGCAGGCTTACGATCTTTTTCTCAAGGGCGAGTTTGAGCACCGGGTCGGCAATAGCAATCTGCGGCCGGAGTCATTCGACCAGGCTACAATTTGGTACAAGGAAGCGATCGCGCGGGACCCGAACTTCGCCCTGGCCATCGCGCAACTGGCCATCTGCCGGCTGCGGCGTCATTGGCTAACCGATCCGTTGAGCGAAGCGGAACTGGCGGACGCAGGCCGAATGGCAAAGGAGGCGGTAACACTCGCGCCCGACCTCCCCGAAGCACATATCGCTCTTGGTCTGTTTCACTATTATGGCCATCGTGATTACGAGCCGGCTTTGACTGAGTTCCAGCGCGCGTTCGAGCTTCAGCCTAACAACGCGCTGGCGATCGGATTTGTCGCCTTCGTCCATCGCCGCCAGGGCAAGTGGGACCGCGCGTTGAATGAGCTGAAAAGATCGATCGATCTGAACCCACGAGATCCATACATGCTGTCCGGTGTCGGAGAGACCTATGTTTTTCTGCGCAGATGGAAAGAGGCTGAAGACAAGGCCCGACCTGGTCTTACGATTGATCCGCACGACGCCACCGGCATGCGGATGTTGCTGCTCAGTTCTTTGAACCGGACCGGGAACGCGCAGGAGCCCTTCCGATTACTTGCGAACTTTCCGGCGGACGATCTGCTCCTTCCTAACACTGGCACTTACGATATGGTGATCGGGACCCG
>DATENK010000792.1:0-6163 GCA_035275085.1 Verrucomicrobiia bacterium
GAAACACTGCTGCGGCGGAAATTCGATAGAAGAAGCCCATCGCCATCATGATTCCCGCTAGCGCCTGGATAAGCACGAGCGCTTCGATCCATCGCGGCGGGAACAGCGGCAGCCAACTGAATAATTCGTACGGAAAATGAAATGTGATCTCCGCGCCGGTGTAATAAGTGTCCAAGGGAGTGCGCCCGGAACTGATCGCCGCCGGGTCTGGTCGGACCAGCGACCAGGCCTCCAGCGCCATCACGAGTCCAACCGATATCCGAAATACGGCCAGCGAAGCCCCGTTGACAGGCCGGGCCAGCCGCGCTTTCCACCTCGCCCATCCGCTGGAACTCTGCCCCGCGACGGCTGGCTTGCCCGTTCGCGAATCGTAAGCGTGCCGGGCACGTTGCGGCGGGTGGCTCTTCATTATGCTCACCCAATCATACGATCCTGCCTCCGCACAGCAAGGCGATTACCCGCCGATCGGTTGAAGATGGGTGTTGAATCCCAGTGCTCACGCCAGAGTTGCCGCGTAAGTTACGAGATGTGGCGCAAAAGGAGGAAAACGGTTTTGGTCATCGCCGGTATTCTATATGTACTTTTCGGCATCCTTGCCTTCTTCAACATCCCCGGCGGACATGAGGAACATCACCACACCTTTGCGCACAACCTGACGCACATCGTGCTCGGGCTGATCCTGTTTGGTGTGACTGTGGCTTCGCGGCCTGCGGTAAGACAAAAGCTGTGCCTCGTATTTGCTTTTGGCTATTTCATCATCAGCTTCCTTGGCGCCATCATTGGCCAACACGCCATGCTGGTCATCATTCCGAACCTCATCGAATTCCACGCCGCCGACTACCCCGTTCACCTCGCCACCGGCCTCTTCTTCGCCGCCTTGAGCCTCGTCAAGCGCTCGGATCAGGGGCGCTTGGCACCGTGAGGTGAGACGAAGACGAACATCCTGACAGCGGGAGCGTTTATGAGCGGTTTGCCAACGCGCGGACCAACGCAGCCTCGGATTCGCCCTTTGTAGCTTGGAACTCTAATCCTGATTGTCCCGGTTCCATCGTCGCTGGTTCGGCAGCAAAAGGATATTCGCGCACTTAAGAAACTCGATGTGGCCGTCGACAAAGGCCATATTAATTCCGCCACGATGTGGAAGCAGATCGCGAGCGGCGAAGTCGGTTCCCGTGTAAAGGGCAAGGCCCCGTAGTCCATACCCTGCACCAAGATCGCGAACAAGGGAGTCACCCAGAGCGAACATATTAGCCGGATCGCTTACCGCCGAAAGTTTTACGACCGGATACACGAGCCCGACGTTGACAGCCCACATTGGAACATTGTAAGCAAGGCCGCGGGAGCCGACAGGCGAAGAAGTTTCATTTGTGGTGATTGGCCCTCCATAGGCATTATAAGAATAGGAGCCGGCTGGATATTGAGACCACGAGTCGCCCGGCGGAGAGCCCAAAGAAACCTTCCATTGGTAACCCGGACATTTCGTGACGCCCTCTCCCCACTCGGTATCTGCGATATAAGGCCGAAGATAATCGAACCAATAGGGCTGGGGCTGACCCAACCCAGGATTGTACTTTGCAAATGGGAAAGCTCCGGTGTCGGTTTCGTAATTGTGCATCGCCAGCATCAGTTGCCGCTCATTGCTCAGGCACACAACAGTTTTCGCTTTCGCCTTCGCCACGCTTAAGGAAGAAAGGAGCAATGCCGCGAGAATCGCGATAATCGCAATGACAATCAACAATTCGAGGAGAGTAAACGCTTCGCCTGCGCCGCGCCGGCTCATGGTCACAGGCTAAATACTCGCGGTATTATGTGACGAGGAAATTCCTGGCAGTTGAACGTACGGTGGCAAGCAACGCGAAAGCGGGAAGTCGCACTACCTGAGAGCGTTCAGGCGACTACGCTTTCGCCCATAGAGAAAATAAATTACCAAGCCAACGACCAGCCAAATACCGAACCTGGCCCAGTTGGTAGCGCCAAGCTGGGTCATGAGGAAGAAGGAGGTGAGCAGGCCGAGCACCGGGATCAGGGATAGCCGGCAGATGATGGTAAGTAGAGTGACAATGGTCGAAACAAGAACGAACAGGATCATTAGTGGTCCGCGCCAGTCGGACTTGAAACACCAGTACATTGCCGCCGCGTAAAGCACTGGAACGATGTAGCGCCCGTTAAGATAGGGAGTTTTGAATTTCGGACGCGCGGGCGGATTTTTCGAGTTTTCCAACACCAACACGCCGCCGCAAACCAGAACAAAGGCAAACAAAGTGCCGATGCTGCTGAGGTCCACCACTTCAGTGAGGTTCATGAACAGCGCGGGCACAGCCACGAGCAACCCCGCCACGACTGTCGAAAACGAAGGAGTTTTGTATTTCGGATGGATGCGCGAAAACACGCGCGGCAACAAACCGTCCCGGCTCATGCTCATCCAGATGCGCGGTTGGCCCAATTGGAACACGAGAAAGACGCTGGCAATCACGAACACAGCCGTGAACGCGATAACCCCGCTCAGCCACGGCAAGCGGTCTTTAAAAATAAACGCAAGCGGATCGCCGACGTTGAGTTCCTTGAAGTTGACGATGCCGGTGAGAACGAACGCGATGAGCACGTACAATATGGTACAAATCACAAGCGAGTAAAAGATGCCTTTCGGCATGTCCCGCTGCGGATCATGGCATTCTTCCGCTGTGGTCGAGATTGCGTCGAAACCGATGAAGGCGAAGAACACTGCTGCTACGCCTTGCAGCACGCCCGTCAGGCCGTTCGGCATAAAGGGCGACCAATTGGCGGGTTGCACATAAAAAATCCCGATCGCGATCACCGCAATTACGACCAGAAGCTTTACCGCCACCATAAGGTTGTTTGCGTTGCGGCTTTCTTTGATGCCGATGTAAATCAGCACGCTGATGATAGCAGTGATAAGCAAGGCAGGAACATCCGCGATGACATGCAATGGTCCGATCACCGGCGCGCTCGTCCAGGCCGTGTACGCATCTTTGAGCAGGGATTGTTCGGAAAAGATTTGCGTGAGGCTTTGCCCCTGTGAAAGCAATTCCTGCACTTTGCTGTAACCGCGCGAGGCCGTAAGAAAGTCCATCGTGAGATATTCCGGCACCCGAATCCCGAGACCGGAAAGAAAGCCAGTGAAGTAATCCGACCACGAGATGGCGACGGCGATGTTTCCGATCGCGTATTCCAGCAGCAAGTCCCACCCGATGATCCAGGCAATGATTTCGCCGAATGATGCGTACGCATACGTGTAAGCGCTGCCGGAGATTGGAATCATCGAGGCAAACTCCGAGTAACAAAACGCTGTGAAGCCGCACGCCACCGCAATGAACACGAAGAGCAGCGCCACCGCCGGTCCCCCGCTGTGCGCCGCCTGGCCAATGGTGCTGAAGACACCGACACCGATGATCGCGGCGACTCCAAACGCCGCCAGGTCCACCGCGCGCAAGGTCCGCCGCAAGGACCCGCCGAACTGTGCTTCCATCCGCCCCTGCTCGGATTCTTCCAGGATGCGCTGGACCGACTTGCGGCGGAAGAGGGAGCTAAGCATGGTGAGTTGAGCGATGCTTAGCGATACTGTCGACTACATGTTTGGACTGGCTGTCTTTGACATCCGGCTTTAGCACCGGGCGGCCGGACGACTGATTCTCATTAACACCCCGCCTTAGCGCGGTTCGCACGATGGAAAGCTTCTCATTAACACCCCGCTTCAGCGGGGTGTGGGCGGGCGGGTGAAAAGGAAACCGTTTCAACGGTTTCCCTCTTCGTGCCACTTCAATTGATGTCTCTCGATCAGCAGCTTTACTTCATCGGCAAACCCTCGTTTTCGGTGATGCTCCTCCTGCTCCGCAATGTACTTCGCGACCCCAGTGATATCAGAATGAGAGACTGAGAAGGCACCATAGCCGCGGCCCCACGCGAACTTGCCAGCGACGAGATTGTTCTCATTTACCCAATGCGAAGAAGCGCCCTTCAGCAAATGCATTACATCTTCAACCGCAGAGCTTGTCGGCAAATCAATCAGGCCATGCACGTGATCTGCGTTGACGTAATTGATTTTCATATAGATGCCCTTCTCAGCAGCGTACTTGCCCAAAAACCCGGAAAGTTGCACGGCGGCGGGCTTGGGCAGCAACGGCCGACGCTCTAATGTGGCCCAGAGCACGTGCAGCCAGATGCGAGAGTAAGCATGTAATGCCACGCCCGAGGATTAGCGCCTTGGGGGAATGGCGGCAAGTCAGGAAACCGTTGAAACGGTTTCCGTAAGCTTTTCCGCGGCCCACACCCCGCTAAAGCGGGGTGTTAATGAGAGTTGGAAGTCCAGACGCGCGAAAAAATGCTAATCGCTGGGAAAAACAGGGGCGCTGACGCGGCGACCTGAGAGTTAGAGATTTTGCCGCCTCGACCTTCAATGGTTGAACACAAACTCTGGCGAGTTGAGCAAAGCCCAGAGAAGATCTTCGCAGCCGGTTTGGCGGTTTTCTTTGAAGGCTTCGCTGGCGAGTTGGATTTCGTCGGGACTCGGTGGGCGGCTGAGCGTGGCCATATACAGTTCGTCGATGATTTCGGAGACGGACTTGCTGCTTTCGGCGAGTTTGCGCGCGCGGCCTTTTGGATTGCTCAATTTGGCCTGCAGGTCTTTGGAATTCATCAGGTGCAGGGATTGCACCACGCTCATATGCGTATCGCGTTCGCAGGGGCAATCGCTGCTGGAATTAGGACGGCCGAAGGCATCCATGAAGTGCGAATCAATCTTGTAACTCCACGCCTGAATGGCGCGCGTGGCGGGCGCCATGGCTTGAAATGAGCTAGGCACACTGGTCGCGTCATCAACGGCATCGAGCAACACTTCCGCCGGCAAGCGGCGGCGATAGCCGCGCGAAAAGTTTTTCGTATCCCCAAGGTTTGATGTGTTTGGGGTCGAGCTAAGCTGATACAAGCGCGATTGCATGATCGTTCGCATCAGGTGCTTCAGATCGTACTTGTGCTCGGCAAAATCGCGCGCGAGCGCGTCCAACAATGGCTCGTTAACGCACGGATTGGAGATCCTGAAATCGTCCACCGGTTCGACCAGGCCGCGCCCGAAAAAGTTGGCCCAGACACGATTCACCGCCGCCCGGGCAAAGAACGGATTCTCGGGCGACATGAGCCAATCGGCCAGCGCCCGGCGCGGATCGCTCTTTTCCGGAATGTTCAGCGGCTTGCCATCCGGCGGACGCGGCGACATGATTTGCTGCGTTACCGGATGCTTCACGCCACCGCCGCCACCCGCCGCGAAGTAAAACGTCTCGCGACCAGCAGAGATCGGTGGCGAAAGCCCCGCGCCTTTGCGTTTCACCGGATCGAAAAACGCGGCGAATTGATAAAAGTCGTCCTGGCTCCACTTTTCGTTCGGATGATGATGGCACTTGGCGCATTCCAGGCGCGTACCTAAAAAAAGCTGGCTAAACATGGTCGTCAACTCAGGCGGCTCCCGGCGATCGCGGTAAACGACCGCCGGCCCGTCGCGATGATTCGAGCCTTCAGCCACCAGGATTTCGCGCACGAATTGATCGTAAGGCTTGTTCTCGCGAAAACTGGCGCGCAGCCATTCATCCAGCACGAATATGCTTTTGACGCCGACACGGTCGGGATTCGGGCGGAGGAGATCGGCCCATTTGTTCGCCCAATAATCGGCGTAGGCGGAGTCATCGAGGACGCGATCGATAGCGGCCCGGCGTTTTTCCGGCGAAGCGTCGGCCAGAAATTCGCGCACCTCGTCGGCGCTCGGCAATCGGCCAACAGCGTCCAGCTCCGCGCGCCGCAAAAAGTCCGCATCCGAGCAAAGCTGTGACGGAAAAAGTCCGAGGCTTTGAAAATGTTTATAAGCAAGATCATCGATGAAATTGTTTCGTGGCAGTCGAGCAAAATGAGACGGGGGTAGCACACGCTCGGAAGGCACGATCACGTGCGAATCCGCAACGAAACCCATGTAACGCGCGACGACCACGGCCTGGCCCGAAAGCGACCCAACGGTGACCACGCCTGTGTCATCAACTTTCGCGAGTTCCTTGTCGTTCGAGTCGAATGACGCCAGCCGCGTCACGTCCCGCACCGAACCGTCCGAGTACCGCGCGCGTACCAGCAGGGGCTGGCGCGCATCTTTGTGGTAGCGACGAGT
>DATENK010000793.1:0-4826 GCA_035275085.1 Verrucomicrobiia bacterium
CTACAAATGGCCCGGGCACAGCCCGGGCGAGATCATTTCATTTCGCACACCGGAGGGCGTCAGGCGCCAAAAGGATTCGCCGATGCTGATCGAGCAGAATCCAACGAAGACCGCGTGGCACAGTTGCGCACTGTTCATCAATGATAATGTGGCGACACAGATCGATGGACTCGGCCATGCCACTGAGGGCGAAGACGATCATTGGTACAATGGGTTCAAGGAACGTGATTGGGGCGGCAACTGGGGCGTGCGCAAGTGCGATGCGACCACGATCCCGCCGATTGTTGCGCGCGGAGTGCTGATTGACGTGGCGGGATTCAAGTCACTCGATGCACTTCCGTCGAATTACGCAATCACGGTTGAAGACTTGAAAGGCGCATTGGCAAAGCAAACCACGAATCTCAAGCCGGGCGACGTGGTGCTGATTCGCACGGGTGTATTACGTTATTGGGGCGAGACCGGCAACGACACCGAAGGCAAGCTTAAGCAGCACGATTCGGCGGGATTGAACCTTGAATCGGCTAAATGGCTGGTGGAGGAAAATGGCGCGATGCTGCTCGGCAGCGACACCAGCGGCCTGGAATATGTCCCTCGCGACCAAGACACCAACGCCTATCGCGAAAAATATAAATCGTTTATGCCGGTGCACATTTATCTGCTGATTCAGCAGGGCGTGCACATTGGCGAGTTTCACAACCTCGAGGGCCTGGCGCGGGAAAAGGTTTATGAATTCTGTTACGTCTGCACGACCGGCAAAGTGAAAGGCGCGGCGAGCGGGTTTACATTGCGACCCATCGCGATTCGCTAACCTCTACACCAGTTCGCGCATCGGCTGGTAGCCATCGACAAGGAATTGCGGACGGCCGCTAAAATCCGTAACGGTGGCCTTGTTCACATCAATACCGAGACGCTGATAAAGCGTGGCGAACACTTCACCGAAATACACCGGGCGTTCTACGGCTTCGCCGCCGAGTCGGTCGGTCGAGCCAATTACCTGGCCATGCTTCATGCCGCCGGCCGAAAGCATGGCACACGAAACCCGCGGCCAATGATCGCGGCCGGCATCCTTGTTGATCGTCGGCGTGCGGCCAAATTCGCCCCACATAACAATGGACACATCTTTGTCCAACCCGCGCGCATAAACATCCTCAATCAACGCGCTGATACCCTGGTCGAGCAAGGGAAGGTCCTGCCGGAGCGCGCCAAAATTGTCGCCGTGATGGTCCCAACGGCTGAACGCGAGTGTGACGCAACGCGCGCCAGCTTCAACGAGGCGGCGCGCAATCAGAAAATGTTCCATCAACTTCGGACCGCCATCGTCGCGATTTTTCGCATCGCCTTTGCCGTAAGTTTCGCGGATCTTTTTGTCTTCCTTTTCCACGTCCAGTGCGTCGAGCAATTTGCTCGAGGTCAGAATCCCAAAGGCTTGTTGGTTGAACGCGTCGAGGCCTTGCATCATCCCGCTCGTGTCGATATCGCGGCGGAAATTGTCAAAACTGGCAAGCAACGCTTTACGATCGGCCAAGCGGTCAAGCGTGATGCCGTTGAGTACCATGTCTTCTTTGCCGGCGCCCTTGTTCGGTTGGAACGGCGCGTGACCGGGGCCCAGGAAACCGGGCATGCCATTGTCCGACCACGGAACGTGCCCCATCTTTGGCGCGAGACCGATGAACGGCGGCATCGCTTTGTCCACTGGCCCATAAAGCTTCGACAGCACCGAGCCCAGGCACGGCCAGCCGCCGGGCGGTTGATTACGCGATACACGGCCGGTAAGACATTGGAAGGCGTTATGGTCGTCGATAGCGCCGACCATTGATCGGATCAACGTCACCTTGTCGGTAAGTTTCGCCAGACGCGGCAAATGCTCGCAAATCTCCATCCCCGGCACCTTCGTCTTGATCGGCTTGAACTCGCCGCGCACCTCGCGTGGTGCGTCCATCTTTAGGTCGAAAATGTCCTGATGCGAAGGTCCGCCCGGCAGGAAAATCATGATTACCGCTTTATGCCCCAGCTTGACCCCTGATTGGGATTCGGCTCGCAGCAGTTGCGGCAAGGCCAGCCCGCCAAGGCCGAGGGCGCCGATTTTCAGGAAGTTACGTCGGGAAACGCCATCGCAGAAGCGCGAACCCGGTCCGTAAATGGTCAACATAGCGGCCCTTTCATGGCATAAACCATTCCAAACCCTTCTGACGCTGACACTTGCATGCAGTATTCGAAATAGCAATGCTGATTTTGCCGCGCCTCGCCAGCTCTCCGGGTTGAATCCTCCAGTATTGCCGTGCGTCCACATAAAGGATATTTTGTGCGCCGGGCGTTATGGCAACGTCACACATCGCTGCTTCCGTATTAGCTCTTGGGTTGACCCTGGGCGTTCTTTCAGCTTCAGAGTCAACACCCGCGCCGGACGACGGCATTGATTGGGCCAAAGAGAGGCAGTTTTGGGCGTTTCAGGGTCCTGTACGGCACGGCAAACCAAAGGTTCAAAACACGCGCTGGCCCAGCCAAATGATGGATTACTTCATTCTGGCCCGCCTGGAATCAAAAAACCTCGCTCCGTCCTACGAAGCCGAGCGCCGCACCTTGGCCCGCCGGGTAGCGTTTGATCTAACCGGCCTGCCGCCAAATCCAGCCGACGTGGATGCGTTCGTCGCGGATAAACGGCCAGACGCCTACGCGCGTTTTGTGGAACGCCTGCTTGAATCCCCCGCCTTTGGCGAACGCATGGCCAGTCTATGGCTTCCGCTCGCACGCTACGCCGAAGATCAGGCGCATCAGGTCGGCAACGACACGAAATTCTTTTACCCGAATGCTTACAAATATCGTGAATGGGTAATTCAAGCTTTCAACAAGGATTTGCCCTACGACAAGTTCCTTCAATTCCAACTTGCGGCCGACCAATTGGATGCGGGCCCGCAACATCTCGCCGCCCTCGGCTTTATCGGGCTCGGTCCTAAGTATTACAACCGCAATCGCCTCGACGTGATGGCTGACGAATGGGAGGACCGGGTCGATACCGTCGGGCGCGCGATGCTGGGTCTCACGGTCGCCTGCGCGCGCTGCCACGATCACAAGTTCGAGCCGATCACCCAGCGCGATTATTACGGACTGGCCAGCGTCTTTGCCAGCACGCGCATGGTGAACAAAAAGCCGGACGGCCAGCAGGAGAAGAAAGATGCGGACGCCGAAAAGATGGACACTGCGACCGTCCACATGGTCGAGGACGGCGACATCAAGGACCTGAATATTTTCATCCGCGGGAATGTGGAGCGTAAAGGCGAGGAAGCACCGCGGAGTTTCCTGAAAATCCTTTCGAAGGGTGAACCCATGAAGTTCCAGGAAGGTAGCGGACGAAAGGAACTCGCGGCGGCGATTGGCAGCCGGGAAAATCCGCTGGTCGCACGCGTGATTGTGAACCGCCTTTGGTCGGCATTCTTCGGGCAACCGCTAGTGCCGACGCCCAGCAACTTTGGCCACTCGGGTGATGGGCCCACCTACCCCGAATTGCTGGACGACCTAGCAGTCCGTTTCATGGACAATGGGTGGTCCATCAAACAACTCGTGCGGGAGTTCGTCTTATCTTCCACGTATCGGCAGACTTCGCTCGTAGGGCGAGGCGTCGCGGCTGAGCCGCTGACCAATGAACTTCTCGGACGCATGAACCGCCGCCGTCTCTCGGTCGAGCAATGGCGCGACGCGGTATTGTGGGCTGCCGGTGAACTCGAGTATGAAGGCGGCAAATCCCTTGAACTGGACGATTCCAAAAATATGCGCCGCACTGTCTATGGCCGTGTGAGCCGGCTAAAGCTGAACGACTTGCTCATGCAATTCGATTATCCGGACGCAAATGTTCACGCGGAAAAACGTTCCGTGACAACCTCGCCAGCCCAAAAACTGTTCATGCTGAACAGCCCGTTCATGCTGAAGCGCGCCCAAGCTTTAGCCGAGCGCATCACCGCTTCCGCCGACAAAGACGAGTCGCGGATCCGAAACGCCTATCGCACGCTTTTTTCCCGCGAGCCCGACCGTGATGAACTAGCCGTGGCGGTTTTGTACCTGAACAAACCTACGGTTGGTGAAACCTCGCGGTGGGACCAATACGCGCAGATGCTCCTGGCCTCGAACGAAATGCTTTATGTGGACTGATTCGATGGATCGACGCGCGATGCTTCGCCGGATGTGCGCCGGCTTCGGGATGATCGGTTTCGCCGGCTTGCTGGAGCAGGCAGGGCGAGGCGTCTCCGCCGAGCCGTTCATGCGCTCGCCGCACATTGCACCGCGCGCGCGGCGCGCGATTTTTCTGTTCATGAACGGCGGGCCGTCTCACGTGGATACGTTCGATCCGAAACCAGCGCTCGCGAGATACGAAGGCAAACAACCCGAGGGCGAGCTCTACAAGAAAAACAAGGGCAGCGGCTTCATGCCGTCGCCGCTCGCGTTCCGCAAGTGCGGCCAAAGCGGCATTGAAGTTAGCGAGACGCTCTCAAATATCGGCCAGGTGATCGATGATTGCTGCGTGATTCGATCGATGAAGACTGACGTCCCTAATCACGAACCGGCGCTCATCCAGATGCACACCGGCAACCTGCAGCCGATCCGGCCGTCACTCGGTTCGTGGTTGCTGTATGGGCTCGGCTCCGAAAACCAGAATTTGCCCGGGTACGTCGTGTTGCGCCCAAGCCCGAAAATCGTCGTCGGCCCGGCGCTTTGGAGCAACAGCTTTCTCCCGGCGCAATACCAGGCGGCCAGCGTGATCACATCCGACATGCGTGTGGATAAGCTGCTGGCGAATATCAAAAACCCGTCGCTCACATTCGAGCAACAGCGCG
>DATENK010000794.1:0-4873 GCA_035275085.1 Verrucomicrobiia bacterium
TACAACAACTGCCGGTGCAGATCGGGCAGCGGGTGAAAATAGGCGACAATCTTGCGCGTGTAGCGGATCCGACAAAACTCAAGGCGCAGGTAAAAATCGCCGAGACCCAAGCCAAGGATATCCAAATAAATCAGGCTGCGATGATTGATACGCGCAACGGAACGGTGAATGGCCACGTCGTGCGCGTCGACCCGGCTGTCGAGCAGGGAACCGTTACCGTGGACGTCGCCATTGACGGCGAACTCCCGAAAGGGGCGCGACCAGACCTGAGTGTTGATGGCACGATTGAATTGGAGCGTCTGGAAAACGTGGTCTATGTCGGGCGTCCCGCCTTTGGTCAGGAAAATAACACGGTTGGAATTTTCAAACTGGTCAACGGCAGCTCCGACGCTGTTCGGACGCCGGTGAAACTGGGCAAGAGCTCAGTCAATACGATTGAAATTCAAAGCGGCCTCCAGCCCGGAGACCAGGTCATTCTTTCTGATACGAGCACATGGGATGCGCACGAGCGAATCCGCCTTAACTGATAAAATTTATCTATGCCTACAACCCAACTAACTAATCCAGAATCAACTCGCACTGCCATGACAAATGGATCAACTCCTCTAATTCAGCTTCAAGGCGTTACTAAAGTATTTCTTACCGACGAAGTGGAAACGCATGCCCTGTCCGGCATTCATCTTGATATTCGGACAGGCGAATATCTTTCCATTGCCGGGCCTTCCGGTTGCGGCAAGTCAACTTTGCTTTCCATCCTGGGTCTGCTCGATACGCCGTCAGGCGGTAGTTATGCGTTAAAAGGCGGCGAGGTCGCAAATCTGTCGTTCCCGGATCGGGCGCGGATTCGAAATCGCGAGATCGGATTTATTTTTCAAAGCTTTAACCTCATCGGTGACCTAACCGTTTACGAGAACGTTGAATTGCCTCTTACCTACCGTGGGATGAGCGCGGGCGAAAGAAAGGGCTTTGTCACTGAAGCGCTCGAGCGCGTAGGTATGGGCCACCGCGCCAAACATCTTCCGAGCCAGTTATCCGGCGGCCAGCAACAACGCGTGGCGGTGGCGCGCGCTCTGGCCGGGAAACCGGCGATTCTGCTGGCCGACGAGCCGACCGGCAATCTCGATTCCCGTAATGGCGAGGCCGTCATGGATTTGCTCAAGGAATTGCACGCCGGCGGCGCGACGATTTGTATGGTGACACATGACGCCCGTTTCGCGCAGCATGCGGATCGAACCGTTCATCTGTTCGACGGGCGGGTAGTGGAAGATAGAATCGCTGCCTAACAAATCGCCGTTCCGAAGCGTATGCTCGGACAATTGAAATTCGCGGCGCGAATGCTGGTGAAGACACCGGCGTTCACGGCCATTGCCGTCTTAACGCTGGCACTGGCCATTGGCGCAAACACCGCTGTCCTCAGTTTGGTGAATGCGTTGCTTATTCGCCCGCTCCCTTATCAAGCCCCCAATCAGTTAGTATTGCTTCTGCAACATTTCCGGGCCCAAAACCTCGAGCGAATTCCGATGTCGCCCCCTGAATTCGTTGATTACGAAACCCGCGCCAAGAGTTTTGAAGGATTGGGCGCGTTCGGATATACGACCTTTAATCTGTCGGGAAACGACAAACCCGAACGTGTCTCCGGAGCTTTTGTCACAGCCGGCCTTTTTCCTGTGCTCGGGGTGTCGCCATTGCGCGGCCGATTTTTTAATCCCGAAGAATGCACCATTGGACGCGACGATGTTGTCATAATTAGTGCGCGCCTTTGGCAAAGACGGTTCAACCGCGATCCAAAAATTATCGGAACGAAACTGCTTCTAAACGGCAAAGCTTTTGAAGTCATCGGGATCATGCCGGAAGGCTTCGATTTTCCGCTTCAACTTTTCAACCTCGGCAGCGGTGGACAGTTCGGTGAACGGGCCGAAATCTGGCAACCATTGGCTTTCACGGACGCGCAAATGAAAGCGCGTTATTCGCGCGGTTTTACCGCGATTGGACGCTTGAAGCCAGGGACATCCGTCGCACAGGCCCAGGCGGAGATCGAAACAATTAACGCCCAAATGCGGCAGGAGCATACTAACAACTATCCGCCGGGCGACAGTTTCGGCGGCGATGTCCTCTCGTTGAAGGAGCTGGCGGTGGCGGGGATGCGTCCGAGTCTCCTTATTTTGTTAGGCGCGGTTTTTCTGGTGCTAATGATCGCATGCGCCAATCTCACCACCATGTTGCTGGCTCGCGCGGCATCGCGTGAACGCGAGATGGCGGTGCGAGTAGCGCTCGGCGCGAATCCGTTTCACCTTCTTAAGCAAGTGCTGACGGAGAGTATTTTGTTGGCCTTGATCGGCGGCGTAGCGGGCGTTCTCTTGGCGATCTGGGGCGTCGATTTGTTGAAAACGATCGGCAGTCAAACTGTCCCGCGTTTGCGAGAAGTAAATCTCGATCTGCGCGTGCTGATGATGACGCTGGGCATTTCAGTGGGCACCGGAATCCTGTTTGGGCTGGTTCCCGGCCTGGGCAGTGCCAAACCCGAACTGACCGAATCTCTTAAAGAGGGTGGCCGCAGTTCCACGGAAGGGAGGCGTAGCAATCGTTTGCGCAATGGGCTCGTCATTGCGGAAGTTGCGCTTGCGCTTGTCCTGCTCACGTGCGCGGGACTGTTAATCAAAAGTTTCATGAGACTGCAAGGTGTGAACCCCGGGTTTAATCCGAAAAATGTGCTAACGATGGAGATATCGGTCTCGAAAACCCAATATTCGGACAACAAGAGCATCGTTCGATTCAGCGACGAGGTTCATCGGCGCGTCGCGGAGTTGGCTGGCGTGCAGGCCGCTGCTTTCACAACTATTTTGCCTCTTGCCGGTACCAATAGTGATTCGTCTTTTGCAATCGAAGGCCGTCGTCCCGGACCCAGTGAGCCCGCTCCGGATGAGGAAAAGCGCGAGGTTTCACCGGATTATTTTCGTGTGCTTGAGACGCCACTGATCAGGGGTCGCTTCTTTACCGAGGCGGACAACGCGGATGCGCCGCCAGTCATTATCATCAATCAAGCACTCGCCAAGAAATATTGGCCTAACGAAGATGCGCTCGGAAAAAGAATCGTGATGGGAGGTTTATCCGCAAATCCGATCTGGGTGACTATCGTTGGAATTGTTGGCGACATAAAACACAGGGGTTTGGAAGCCGATCCGAAACCCGAGATGTATGTTCCTTTCGCGCAGGATCCTTACTTTAGCATGATCTTGACGGTGCGCAGCAAACAGGACCCACGCGGTCTGATCTCCGCTATTCGGCGAGAAGTCCAGGCCGTCGATCCCGCCCAGCCGATTGCGAACATCCGCATGTTTGAGCAGGTAATGTCTGAATCGGTTGCACCTCGGCGGCTTTCGGTCGTGTTGCTTGGGGTGTTTGCGACAGTAGCCGTTCTTCTCGCCACAGTGGGGATTTACGGGGTGATGTCATTTCTGGTCGTGCAACGCACCCATGAGATCGGTGTGCGTATGGCGCTGGGCGCGCAGCGCGCCGATGTCTTGAAGCTGGTTATCGGTCGGGCGTTGAAATTAGTTCTGGTCGGCGCCGCCATCGGATTAGTGATGACACTATTCAGCACGCGGGCATTGTATGCGTTGCTTTATCGCGTCAACGCCTTCGACGCGCCCACCTTCCTACTGGTCACCCTTCTTCTGGCGCTGGTCGCGCTGGCGGCAAGTTACATTCCCGCCCTTCGCGCCACTCGGGCCGATCCCATGGTTGCTCTCGCTCACAACGTCTAAGGCATGATTAAACTTCGGCACATCGAACGCTTTTACCCGCTCACCAAAGGAAAGTTTTACTATGTGCTGCGCGACATCAATCTCGATGTCGAAACGGGCGATTTTGTTTCCATCATGGGACCATCCGGAGCAGGGAAATCTTCGCTCCTCCACATTCTTGGGATGCACGATCACGGCTGGAGTGGTGAGTTTTTTTTTGATGACGTTGCGGTTCATCAGTTAAAAGCCAAGGAACGAGCGGCTTTGCGTAACGAACAAATCGGTTTTGTTTTTCAGAGTTATCACCTGCTCGATGACCTAACGGTTTACGAAAATCTCGACATCCCACTTTCTTATCGGCATGTGAGCAAATCTCAGCGCGCCTCGATCGTGGCCGATACGCTTGATCGTTTCCAGATCGTGGCCAAAAAGGATTTATATCCGCGCCAGTTGTCTGGCGGCCAGCAGCAGTTGGTTGGGGTCGCTCGCGCGATCATTTCCAATCCCAAACTTATTCTCGCAGACGAGCCGACGGGGAATCTGCATTCCAGCCAGGGGGAGGAGATCATGGCTCTCTTCAAGAAACTCAACAGCGAAGGCACGACCATTATTCAGGTCACGCACTCGGAAAAGAACGCAAGCTACGGGAATCGCGTCGTTCAGTTACGCGATGGTTTTATCGTCTGAGAAAATATGATGGGCGACCTTAAGTACGCGCTTCGGATGCTGGCAAAGTCGCCCGGTTTTAGCGCGGTGGCGATCATCACCCTAGCCCTTGGCATCGGTGCGAACACCGCGATTTTTTCCGTAGTTCAAGGCGTTCTTCTCCGCCCATTGCCATTTCCTCAAGCCGATCGCCTCGTCCGACTCTATGAAGCGACCGACGACGCCGGGGCACGCGGCACAACGCTCAATTTGAGCGAGCAAACACTCCAGCAATGGCGCGAGTATGGCGGGGACATCTTTGAAGGAATTGCCGCTGCCACGGGAGTAAATGTCACGATGAATGCAGCGGAAGACAATCTCGCGCGGAACGTTGATGCCGCTCGAGTAAGCGCGAATTTCTTTCCCGTTCTCGGATTAGCTCCGGCTCTTGGCCGCGCTTTTACCGTTCAAGAGGACAGCCCGGG
>DATENK010000795.1:0-6470 GCA_035275085.1 Verrucomicrobiia bacterium
GGGTGTTGTGCTATTGCACGCCCTTGCGTTCCTTCGCCCCGTGTATATCTTAACAGCCGTGCGAGCTGCACCGTTAAGATTTACGGTTATAAATAGCGTTCCTGGCGACGGCGCGATATCTGAATGAAACGTGCTTCTCCCATCTCTCGCAGCGGGCGGTTTTTCTCTTCCACCGCTTCTTCGGTGGCGCGCTTCAGCGAGTCGATCTCGTTCGACGTTCGACTTTGGGAACACGACATTCTCGGCTCGATCGCCCATGCAACGATGCTGGAGAAAGCCGGCCTGCTCACGAAGCCCGAACGCGAAGATATCGAACGCGAACTCCAAAACATCGGTCAGGAAATCGCCGATGGTAAATTCCACTGGAAGGCCGAACTCGAAGACGTCCACATGAATATCGAGGCGGAGTTGACCCGCCGCGTTCCCGCCGGCGCCAAACTCCATACCGGCCGGTCGCGCAATGACCAGGTCGCCCTCGATATGCGGATGTGGGTGCGCGATCAGATTGTGGAGCTCACTCAAGAATTGCGCGACTTGCAACGGGCTCTTGTCGATTTGGCCGTCAAAAACCAAAAGATCATGGTTCCCGGCTACACGCATTTGCAACGCGCCCAGCCAGTCTACCTCGCGCATCATCTGCTGGCATATGTCGAAATGTTCGACCGCGATTACGAACGCCTCGGCGATTGTTTCGCTCGCGTCAATGTCTGTCCGCTTGGCAGCGGCGCAATCGCAGGCTCTACCTTGCCCCTGGACCGTGAATTCGTCGCCAAGCTACTCGGCTTTTCCATGGTGACGCAAAACTCAATGGACGCGGTAAGCGATCGGGATTTCGCGGTTGAATTCTGTGCGGCCGCCGCGCTGCTGGCTGTCCACTTATCGCGGCTCGCCGAAGACTTCATTCTTTGGGCCAGCAGTGAATTCGATTTCATCAAGATTTCTGACGCCTACACCACGGGATCGTCTCTGATGCCGCAGAAGAAAAACCCGGACATCGCGGAGCTCACGCGCGGCAAAACGGCTCGGGTGTTTGGGAATCTCGTCGCGCTCCTTACGCTGCTCAAGGGTCTGCCTATGACTTACAATCGGGATCTCCAGGAAGATAAGGAACGATTGTTCGACAGCGCGGATACAGTGCGGGCCACGGTGCGCATCGTCGCCGAAATGCTGGGGCATGTGAAAGTAAACGAGGGCTCTTGCGGGCGTGCGGCAAGTGATCCGGCCTTGCTGGCTACCGATCTCGCCGATTATCTCGTGCTCAAAGGAGTGCCGTTTCGCGAGGCGCATCATGCTGTCGGTGCGGTTGTCGGGCTCGCGGAAAAAGGAGGGAAGGCTCTGAACAAACTAACACTTGCAGAATTGCAGTCGGTCAATCGCCAATTCGGTCCAGACGCACTTGATGTCTTTAACGTCGAAAAGGCGCTCGCCAAACGCGACATGACCGGCGCGCCGTCCGGGGCGCAGATCCAGAAACAATTCGCTCGCTGGCGCAAAATCCTTCAGCGCAAATCCACGAAATGAACTCGACGCGCCTGAACGATCTGCTCAAGAACGTTTCGCGCTCATTTTATCTCACCTTGCGCGTGCTTCCCCGCGCGGTTCGCAGCCAGATCGGCCTTGCGTACCTTCTGGCGCGCGCCACGGATACCGTGGCCGACACGGAAGTGATTTCCGTCGAGGCGCGAATTGACACGTTGCGCCGCCTTCGCCAGCGTATCTCTGGCGAATCAAAGCAGCCGTTGCAGCTGTCCGGCTTTGGTTCGAGTCCTGAACAGGAGCTCCTGCAAAAGATCGAACAGGTCTTTGAGGTCTTTACCACGTTTTCACCGTCCGACCAGCAGCGCATCCGCGAGTTGCTCGAAATCATCGCTGGTGGCCAGGAACTGGACCTGATGCGCTTCGGCAACGCCAGCGAACGAAACATCATCGCGCTGAAAACGCCCGATGAGTTGGACGATTATACCTATCGCGTCGCCGGTTGTGTCGGTGAGTTCTGGACCCGCATGTGCCGGGCGCATTTGTTTTCGAACGCCACGTTGGACGACAAATTCCTTTTCGAGAACGGCGTTCGCTTCGGCAAAGGACTGCAACTTGTCAATATTCTGCGCGATATTCCTCGGGATCTGCGTAACGGCCGTTGCTATCTTCCTCTGTCGGAGTTGACGGAAGCGGGCTTGCGGCCAAGCGACTTGCTCAGTCCGACCAACGAATCAGGGACCCGGCCCATCTACGATCGCTGGCTCGCCCGGGCCGAGTCGCATCTCCGCGCTGGCTGGGAATACACCAACGCGCTTCCTCGGCGCGCCGCGCGCGTCCGCCTGGCGTGTGCGTGGCCGATCCTCATCGGGCTGCGCACGCTGAATCGCCTCAAGATCGAGCCGGTCCTCGACCCTGCGCGCCGCATCAAAGTTTCCCGCCCCGAAGTCCGACACATCATGTTGCAGTCCGCGCTATTATACCCGTTTCCGGGCATCTGGCGCCGGCAAGTTACATAATTCGATCATTATTTGGATTTACCAAGCATCGTCCTCGAAGTAAACAGAGCACGTATGAAAAGATACATTCTTCTTCCCCTTTCTGTTGCGATGATAACCGTTGCCAGCGCCGCTGAAATCTCGCCAGCGCTGAAGAGTTTACAGGGCAAGTGGAATGGTGAACGGGTCAATAGCGATGGCCAAAAGAGCAAAGTGGTTCTCGAGATCAAAGACGATAAACTCGAGTATCGGGTGCTCAACAACGATGGCGAGCTGCGCTTCGTCGCTAAAGGCACGGTCAAGATCGAGAAGGCCGGCGACTTTCGGATTCTGACTGCCGCGGAGCTTCGCGCGGGACGGGACGAAGGCAATCTCGAACCTGTGGACGATGATCGCTCCTCCCCGTATGTCATTCGCGAAGGGAAGCTTTATCTCGCGAGCGGCTTCGACAAGGCGCGGGATAACGAACGGCCGCGCGTGGAAGAATACACAAAGCAGGAAGGCGGCGCCCGGTCATCGGCTGAGAAGCCTGCTAACGACAAACTGCTCGGCAAATGGAAATTGGAAGCGCAATTTGGGGATCAAACGATGGACTACGACCTCCGCTTCAACAGAGCCGGCGATGCCGTGCAAGGCGCCGTCATTAGTCCGCGCAGCGGCGAACACAAAGCGAAATCGGTCACTCTGAAGGGCGACCAATTGGAAATGCTCATCGATCGCCAGATCGAAGGCAACAACGTGACATTCGTGTACAATGGTACTTTGAAAGACGACACACTGGCCGGCACGTTCAAGGTCAAAGGCCTGGAACAGGAATTCAGCGGCACTTTTAAAGCAACGCGGTAATCAGTGACGATGGTCCGAGGCTGACTTCGCCAACGTAAAGCTTTTCACGGTCCACGGTTGCGCCTCATTTCCCTCGCGCACCTTATAATATCTATTTGTATTTAGATCCTTGAGCGTCTGCACGAGGCCGCTCGGCCAGGTGATTTCGGCTTGCTTGATCTCCTTCGCGCTACCCAAGCCGATCTCCTGCCGCAACGGGGAACAGCCGAAGCTGCCCCCGGTCACGACCGTCTTGTAAATTGTCCGGTCGGGCGTCGTGACCTTGATTCGCGCGCCAATTGCCGAGCGATTCGACTTGACCCCTTCGAGCTTGAGCGTGATCCAGTTGTTGCCGTGGCCCGGATTCTCATACAGCACGCTACGCGCATTATCGCCTTCATAGGCCCCGCCCATCACCTCGTAGATGTCCTGATCGCCGTCATTATCAATGTCGCCGAAGGCAATCCCATGGCCCTTCTGCACATGGCCGAACCCCCCGGAAGTCGTGACATCCTGAAAGAACTTGCCTTCCGCATTCCGGAACATCCGGTTCGGAATGACCGTAGCCAGCTCCGGATCGCCGGTACCGACATAGAAATCCAGAAAGCCATCATTGTCCAAATCGCCGAAGTTCGAGCCCATTGAGTGGAGGACCTTAAACAGCTTCGTTTCACGGGTTAGGTCCTTGAATGTGCCATCGCGATTATTGTGATAGAGGCGCACACGTTCCGCCGGCGTTTGGAGTCCCATATAATCCGCGGCGATATCGCCGACATTGTTGATGCCATAGCCGGACACAAACAGATCCAGCCAGCCATCGTTGTCGTAATCGAAAAACCATGTCGGAAAACTGTAAAAAGGCTGGGTCACGCCTGCTTCTTTTGCGACGTCCATGAACTTCCATGCGCCGTTTTGGGCCGGACCTTCATTGCGCAGCAGGAGGTTATCGTGTCCGCGCCATGAGAGGTACAAATCCGGACGACCATCATTGTTGAAATCTCCACTGACAACGGCTTTAAACATTCCAACGAAAGCGACGCCGCATTGCACGGCAACCTCGGTGAACGTCCCGTTGCCATTGCTGCGATAGAGTTCGCAGGGCTGCGGTGCGTCTCCCTGAACTGTCTCATTTGCAATGAACAGGTCCAGCCAGCCATCGTTATTGTAGTCCAACCACGTCGCGGTTTGCGTCGGATGAAAGCTCAGCAGCCCGGCTTCATCGGTTACGTCATCGAAGGTGCCATTGCCGTTGTTGCGCATCAGGGAATTAGGGTAATGGCCGCCCTTCCCCATCCAGCCGCCGCGCAAAATTAGAAGATCCAAATGGCCATCATTGTTGTAGTCGGCGGACAGCAGATTCAGTCCTCCGAGTTCTCCCACCAGACCCGACTCCTGAGTGTGCTCGGTGAACGTTCCATCGCCGTTATTTCGGAAGAACCGAACCTGGTCGCGCACAGACATCGACGAGATGATCAGGTCGAGGTCGCCGTCATTGTCAAAGTCATCCATGACGACGCCACCGGCGCGCCCATCGACGTCCAACCCCAGATCGAGTGCGACGTTCGGGAACTTTTTGATATCGTATTCCGATTTAAAAACCGCCGCAGGAATCAACCACTCCGGAGGAACCTTGTCCGGATATTCGCCGAGGGTCATGCAGGCAAGATTTAAGAGCCAACGCGCGCGCAAATCTTTCGGCGACTTCGCTAAGATCTCCAACAATATTTGTTTGGCGCCGCGGGAACCGCGCTGCTCCGTGTGCACGCCCTGATCGCGAATCGGCATCAGACAGGAGTCGGCGTTGTGATGCGACAGGCAGTTCTCCTGCTCGCCAAGCCGCAAGGAGGCCATGGCGGTTAGCAGCAGAATTCGGTCAGCTTCCTTTCCTTGAAACGTGGCGTACTTCTTCAGAAAGGCCTCAACATCTTTGAAATTGCGAAACGCCTCTTCAGCCTTGCCGGCGTTCATTAATTCCGTCGCATATTCGACCTGCGTGCGGTAACGCTGCGTGAAATTCTCCTTCGTGGGCTGCACAGCGAGCAAAGGCTTAAGTTGCGCTTCCATCTTTTCGACTCGCGCCGCGTTGAGAAATGGGTTCTGCATGGGGTCCAAACCGCGGGTAATCTCCTCAAGCCGCTGTGCCATTTTGCGAGTGCCGGCTGATTGATACGGCGCTGCCCAGACGGGGAGGGCCAAAAGCCAGATGAAGAGCCAGCGGGCCATTACCTAATCGGTTTGTATGACGCGGTAGAATCCCTGGAGCGCTCCCCCGTTACTGTGTGAGGCGGTCGTCAGTGTTCCATCCGCCTCGATCAAGTCTCCGACTGGCGTCCAGCCGACTCCAAGATTCGTAGTAAACTCGACGCGATAGTGGCGATCGGGCCTGGAGGTCCAAGATAAGGTCGTATTGCTACCCTCGACCCGTATGTTCACGATTTGCACGATCGTGCCGTCCTTGAGAATCGTGAAATAATCTTCGATCACGCCATCGCCGTTCAGGAACGTTCCTTGTAGCGTATCGCCGTCAATATCCAGAACGACCGATCCAATTTGGGGCAACGACCTGTAGTGGGCCGGATGGGTTCCGCGGCAGCAGCCTGCAACCCAAGCGGAACTGCCATTCACGATGTATACCGTCCCCTGATCTGCATTCGGTCCGCTGGTATGTTTGACATATGCGCCGGCATCATCTGTGCGGCCACTGCCGCCGTTAAGGATCATCTGGGGATCAAGGTCCCAGGAATAGCCGTAGTGTCCATGCAAGAGGTAGGAGCGTTCATAGACATGGCTGTGCCCGCACAAAACAAGGTCGACGCCATAAGATTCCAGGATCGGGACAGCATTCTGACGCATTTGAATCAAGTCACCCTCGTAATCGGAATCATGCGAACCCTTTGTGTAGGGCGGTTGGTGCCAGAAGGCAATTAACCACTTGTTGGTGTTTGCCTCGAGGTCTGCTTTCAGCCATGTGCACATCACGCCGTTGCTCAAAAGACTCCCCGAATAGTAGCCGGCCAGGCAAACGAAGTGGATGTCGCCGTAGTTAAATGAATAATAATTTTCCACGCCGGACGGCACCCCTCCAGCCTCGCCGTTTTTGGGGAAACTGAAGATGTTCATGTAGACCTGCATCGAGGTCTCGTGGTTGCCGATGGTGGACCAAACCACTGT
>DATENK010000796.1:0-2312 GCA_035275085.1 Verrucomicrobiia bacterium
GGATGGAACGGACCAGCTTGAATTTCGGAATCGAGTGAATCTGCGCAACACACTCGATACCCGCTATCCGGACGGCCCGTTTACGTTCACGATCAACGCCGTCCACGATGGGCAGAAAATCATCACCATTCCATTGACGGGCGACACCTACCCACCTACCCCGCGCGTTACGAACTTGCCGTCACTCCAATTCATCAACGCCAACGGCTATATCGTGGTGTACTGGGAAGCCTTTGTGGGCGGGACTGCGGCCGATTTCATCCAATTGCACATCGAAAACAGTGATGGGGATGTTGTATTCGAAACCCGCGATTTCGGTGAAGCGGGCGCATTGGACGGCACCGCCACCTACACGATCATCGAGCCCGGGACGCTCAAGGCCGGCACCACTTACGATGCAAGATTGCGTTTCGACAAAACCACCGCATACGGCATTACGACTTACGTGGGTGTGCCCGGCTGGTCTACACACCATGCCCAGACCCGTTTTGCGATTGTCACCTCATCAGCCGTGGCTCCGACCATCAAATCGTACACCCTGGCAAAGGCTCGCCGGTTCGATCAGCAATCGACCAATACCCCCATTCCCGACCTCGACGACGAATATGTTTTCTCCGCGGCAGTCAAGTTCTCATCCCCCACAGGGGAAATCTCGGTGACGCTGTTCCCACCGATCGGAGATACGATCGCGCTGGGGATCTTGCCTGGCGAATCGAGCTTCGGCGCCAAAGCCAAAACACAGGCGGAGCTGGACACGGCATACCCGAACGGAAATTACACTTTCAGCGTTGAACTGCAGGACGGGACACGTGCTTTCGCGATGGGCATTGACGGCGACGCATACCCGCCAGTGCCGCGCCTCACGAATTTCGATCCGACGGAGGAGGTTCGGGCCGATCGCAACCTTGTGTTTGAGTGGGAGCCGTGGGTCGGCGGCGTGGCCAATGACTTCGTCCAGTTCCACATCGAAGAGATCGATGGCACCAAAGTCTTTGAGACTAAGGATTTCGGTGAAAAGGGCGGGCTGACCGGCCGTGCTACGTGGGTAGTGATCCCGGCTCACACCTTGAAGCCCGGCAGGCAATATAAAGGCAGACTGCAGTTTACCCGTGTGGTGACGATCGACACTGGCAGTAATCCCGGGGCGCTCGGTACGGGCCAATACTACAGCCGCACGAAATTCGTCATCAACACAGGGCCGAACGACCTCATCGGCTTCCGGATCGTTAAAGGTCGCGAATATAGACAAACCGCTCCGGACACCGTCGTTGCGGACGGCGAGTATTCATTCAGCGCGGTGATATCGGCGGCTTCGACAAGTTCGCTTCAAACCGTTTCGCTTGAGATCCCCGGACATGCTGCAGTGCCTTTGCCGGTTCAGCCGGACGGACAAACATATTCACTGGCAGGGACCTACGCGTCACAGCAAGCGCTGGATGCCGCATATCCCAATGGCACGTATCGGCTGACCGTCCGCGGCGCAAATGACGGTTGGCACACGCTAAGCGCGGATATTGTCGGCGACGCCTATCCGAACGCGCCTGTAATTAATGATTACGGCGCGACCGCGCAAATTTTTACGTTTTTCGACCTGGGTCTATCATGGTCGCCCTTTGAAGGCGGTCGCGCGCGTGACTTTATATTCCTGGATATTCTCGATCCCTCGGGTGCTCTCGCCTACGTCACAAGCGATTATCGCCAGTTGGGTAGCATGGACGGACTGAATACTGATGTCGTAATCCCCGCCGAAGTGCTTTGGTTTAACACCGCCTACACTGGACGCCTGATGTTCGAGCGCGTCGCCGTTGTGCAGGACCCAGGTTACCCGGAAGCTGAGGGCCGCGCCGGATACTTCACCCGCACCCGATGGACAATGCTCACCTTGGGTGACGGCAATCCGACGTCATTCGCCCGGTGGTCAAAGGCCAGCGACGGCACTTTGGAGTTTAATTTCCCCAGCGTTACTGGCGGAACATACGTAATCGAGGGCTCAAGGGACCTGGTGAATTGGTTGCCGGTGACAACCATCAACGCTTCAGGGGAACAAAGCCTTTTCCGCGTTCAGCCTGGCCTTTCACATTTTTTCTATCGCGCTGCGTTAACGCGCTAGCGCAAAAGCCCCTCGACAACTCACACGGCGCGGAACAAATTTCGGCGTATGGCTTTGACTAAATCGCAGATGCTGCCGCTGGGAACACAGGCGCCGGATCTCCGTCTTCCGGATTATAAAGGCAATCGCGTTTCCCTTTCAGATTTCATAGAGGCGCCCGCGCTGCTGGTCATGTTCATCTGCAATCATTGCCCGTTCGTGA
>DATENK010000797.1:0-5224 GCA_035275085.1 Verrucomicrobiia bacterium
CGCGAAACTGATTTGCTGCGCACGCACCTGGAGCGGATGCACGTCTTTGTTATCGATCCGACGCTGAGCGATTATCATCACGTGCATCCCATCGCCGGGACCAATGCCGGCGAGTACACCTTCAGCTTCACTCCGAAAAGCAACGGGGGTTATCGCGTGTGGATCGATCTTCTCCCCTTCGCCACGCGCCGAGATGAAATGCTCTCCCTCGATCTCGGCCATTTCGCTTCGGGTCCGCTGGCACGCCAGATAGCGGACGTTATCACGAATGGTTCATGGCGGCTGAAACTCAACGTCGACACGACGGCATTGCGCGCCGGTGCTGGGGGCGGTTGGGCGAAGCTCACGGTAAGTGATCTTGACGATGTTCCTTGCACCCGGCTGGAACCGATCATGGCAAACTTCGCGCACTTCGTGGGCTTTCATGAGGACCGACAGACGGTCTATCATTTGCACGCTGCCGGCATGCAGGACATTGTCGATCCAAACTTGCGCAGCGGGCCCGAAGTTCAACTTTATCTACCGGCGCTCAAAGCAGGCTTCATCCGGCTTTTCGCCCAGGTGCAAATTGATGGCCGCATAATTACAGCGCCTTTTGGCATTTCTGTTCAGCCTTAAAGCGAATGCAACTCTTAAAAGAGGGCTGGCCGCGGCGGAAAAGGGGTTCAGCGGCGGCCAGCCAAGTTCCGGAAAGCCAACAGGAACGAGCAATTCCGTATCGGCTGGAATATTCTGTAATCACTGACCTCGTGTCGCAACTAGGTGTGTTCCCCATCCACAACGCTAGAAACAATTCGCGGCTGTGTTCACTCAAGGTCGAGTAGCCGTCCGGCCGCTGTCTCCATGAGTTTTATGCCGCGAACGTGATCCACCATGTTTCGGAACTCTTCGAACTTAAGCGGTTTCACCAAAAATGAATGCGCTCCCAGCTCGTAAGCGCGTCTGAAGGCGCCCACGTCAGACCCTGACAGGACGACCGCAGCGACCGGTGCACTTGGCTTGTGCACATGTAGCCACCGCAAAATATCGAATCCCGAACCATCCCGCAGGTGCAGATCGATAAACACGAGCGCCGGAAAGGGATACAACTCTCGATCCGAATACACACCTTCCCCCTTTAAATAGCACACAGCATCCGCCACTCCCTCAACTGCCTGGACCGGGTTCAGAATTCGCGATCGTTTGAACATGGTCTTCAGGAGTTGAACGTCATCCAGGCTGTCATCGACCACCAGGATCGTCTTTGCCCGGGACATTCGCTTTCCCTTTGGAGCACCCTCCGTCCCGCATACGGTTGTTGTATTCACGCACTCGAGCGACCTCGGGACGATACGGTGTATGCTCAACGGAGGTCTGGTAGGTAAAACCCTAACGTTGGCGCCGCACCGCACCCACGAAATGTCTGGGTTAAAGTCTCAGCTTGCGCAAAGCCGGCGTGGTTCGATCATATTTCATAATTTTTCGGAGGCACTATGATTAGCAAAATCGGTTGTGTTCGCTTTGCGATTGTCACGGCTGGGACCACTATAATTTTAATGGGCTGCCGCACTTCCCCGAGGGGCAACTCGGCCAGCATGGCCGGCCCAGGTTGGCCCGAAGAAACCCGCATTCTGCCGCAGGCAGTGGCGCCCAAAGAATGGCCACAGGTTCCTCCGCCGGATGGAGCCGCCGCCGAGGTGCCCCAGGGATACCAGGTCGAAGTCCTGCTCAAAGACCTCACGTACCCAAGTTCGATCGCTTTCGACGAGGGGGGTAATCTGTTTGTTGCCGAGGCCGGTTACTCCTACGGCGATCCGGTCGCGCCTGCCCGAATCCTCCGGGTGAACCGTGACGGCAAAATGGAATATATCGCGCACCAGTTTAATGGTCCTATCAGCGGTCTCACCTGGCACCAGGGCCGATTGTATGTCTCGCATTTTGGAAAGATTTCCGTCGTCGAAAAGGACGGCAACGTGCACGACATCGTGCGCGATATCCCACTTTCTCCGGCACACCCGAACAGCGAGGTCGCCGTCGGCAGGGACGGCAAGTTATACTTCGCGGTTGGCTCACTCTCCAATTCTGGCGTCGTGGGCCTGGACGAAGCGTCGCCGTTTTTGGGCCTGCTTTTCTGGCCGGACTTGCACGACGTGCCGCCTGTCGATTTGCGACTGACCGGCGTAAGCTATCCCACTCCCGAACCGATGAATGTGATGGCCAAGCAGGGGAAACTCACATCCAATGGCCGTATTTTCAGCGATTTCGTTTCGAGCTTGTTCAACAAAGGCAAACATCGAACGTTGCTGGCGCGTACCGGCCCTTTCCAGCCATTCGGCCAAAATGCGCATGAAGTCAAAGCGGAGAAAATCGGCAGCACGGCGGTCTATCGCATGAACGCGGATGGCTCCGGCCTCGAACTGTACGCCTGGGGACTTCGCAGCCCATTTGGGTTCCGTTTCGGTCCCGATGGCGAACTGTACTGCTCAGACAATGGCCCCGACGAACGCGGCAGCCGCCCCATCGCAAATGCCAAAGACGACATCTGGCTCATTCGCAAAGGCGGCTGGTATGGCTTCCCCGATTTCTCCAGCGGCATCCCTCTGACTGATCCACGCTTTGTTTCCTCTCGCGGACCAAAACCACAATCCCTTCTGCGCGATCATCCCCCAGTCGAACGTCCGCTCTTTTCGCGTCCGCCTCACAGCGGGGTCGCCAAGTTCGACTTCAGCACCAATCGAGACTTTGGCTTTGAGCGCAACATGTTTCTGGCTGAAGTCGGCTCCGGCGCGCCGATTAATGCGCCGGGTACTGTTCCGGCCGGGTTTCAGGTAGTTCGGGTCGATCTCGGCACCGGCCGCACCGAACCATTCTTCAAAGCAAAAACCTCTGCGCTCGGGCCCGAACCCTACAAGCACGTTGTGACTGCCGGGCCACGTCGTCCTGTAGATGTGCGATTCTCCCCGGATGGTTCGGCCCTATACGTGGTGGACTTCGGGCCAATCGCGGCTTTTCCGGCGGGCGTAGGTCCACTTGTGCACCCGTTCCCCGGGGCGGGTGTGGTCTGGCGTATCACGCGCGAAGGCAGCAGCCCGCAAATTCCCTCCGGCCTTTCGCCCCTCGTTCAATCAGAGCGTTCCGCTTCTGGAGCGCCACAACGGAGCAGCGAAAGTCAGGCTGGCAAGTCGGAATCGAAGCAACCTTGACATCGCGGATTACGGCTGGCCTGGGGCTCAGCTCACGCGATTGCTTGATCGGAGGGCCTGTTCGGTTATAACGGGCGGGTGACTGGCTCGAGTTGCATTCCCGCCCTGAAAGCTCTTGGCGAGGAAACACGGCTTCGCATGTTGCGCTTGCTGTTTTGTCAGCCGTTGAGCGTGAACGAAATCTCGGAGCGACTCAACGTATCGCAATACAACATTTCCAAGCATTTGCGGGTGATGCGCGAAGCCGGGTTACTGAAATCCGAGAAACGCGGGAAGCTGCGTTTCTATGGCGTCTCAAAAAAACTTCGAAAAGAGTTGCCGCGCGGCAGCGGTGTTTTGGACCTGGGGTGCTGCACCTTCCGGCTCGACAAGCTGCCGGCTTGATGGACCGTTTTAAGGTGGTGAGCGCATAACATTTATGCTCAGTTGCGCATATGTCGTCAGATAGGACAATGAATGTGGAGAATGCGGTGAGCGCTCGCTACAGCGCGGCGGCCAGGGAGCGCGACGGCAATCTGTGCTGTCCCGTTACTTATGATCCGAAGTACCTGAAGGTGATTCCTCAGGAGATCCTTGAGCGCGATTATGGTTGTGGCGATCCCTCGCGCTATGTGCGCCCGGGGGAGACGGTGTTGGACCTCGGGAGCGGTGGCGGAAAAATGTGTTTCATCGTGTCGCAAGTCGTCGGGCCCAGGGGAAAAGTAGTCGGCGTTGATATGACCGACGACATGCTCGCGTTGGCTCGCAAGCACCGCGAAGCGGTGGGCCGCGCGATTGGCTGGCAGAACGTGGAATTTCGCAAGGGACGCATTCAGGATCTTGCGCTGGACCTGGACCGCGTGGATGAAGAGCTGAAGCGGCGACCGATCGCGACCGCAGCGAGTTTCTTTGAAATGGAACATCGATTTGAGGAGATGCGCGGCAGCAAGCCGATGATTCACGATCACTCCGTCGACGTGGTGATTTCCAACTGCGTGCTGAACCTGGTCGATCCCTCAGCGAAGCGCGAATTATTCGCGGAAATTTTTCGCGTGCTGAAAGTCGGTGGACGGGCCGTGATCTCGGATATCGTGAGCGATAGGCCGGTCCCTGCCGCTCTTACTAAGAATCCTGAGCTATGGTCTGGTTGCATTGCCGGCGCGCTTGTGGAAGGAGACTTTCTCGAAGCGTTTCGGGGCGCTGGATTCGGCCGCGTTGAAACGCGTCAGCGGCAGGAGAAACCGTGGCGCGTGCTGGAGAGCGTTGAATTTCGATCCGTCACGGTTGAAGCCACCAAGGACAAATCCGGCGCTCCTCTCGAAGGCGAGTCTCGCAAGTTTACGCTCTGGCCACTTTTGCCCTCACGCGGCAAAGCGATTCCCACCTTTTCATCTTCTGATTCCTGCTGCGGCGACACGAACTGTTGCTGACGCCGGGCTTAAGAAAAGCTCGCTAATCTCCGGGTTGCTGATTGGAGTCACTCGCCAGCTTAACGCTTCGCCGTCGTCACAGCGCGGACCTGGGAGATCATGTAAAACATTTCACGGGCGATTTGGCGTGACCGTTCGTCGTAGGTAGCGCTTTCAGCTTCAGTATTGTCCGTCGCCTTGGGGTCCACATAATGAATCGCGAACCGGGCCACGGCCCCTGGGACAAAGGGGCAGCCGGCGTCGGCCTGATCACAACACATGAGCACCGCGAAATCTTTCTGCGGGTTGTCCGGGTGGCTGTAGACTTTGGAGAACAAACGCAGGCCAGGACCACTTTCGGTAATCTGCGCGATGTAAACGGGATTGGTGCCGCCAGTAGAGTCGGCGATGGAAAAACCGGCGCGGCGCAGAGTCTTGACGGTGCGAATATTGCAGGCGGTGACTTCCGTGCCGCCGGAAGCGGGCTGGATATTCGTGAGGCCGTAATAGGCTGCCGCGGTTTTTGTCCAAATCTGTGCCAGGTGACTGCGGCGTGAGTTGTGAGTGCAAACGAACGTCAGTTGGGCCGGCTTGCCGGCGTCGAGACGCTGGCGGATGAATTGTGCGGCCTCCTGCAATGTCCGTTTGCGTTCA
>DATENK010000798.1:0-4189 GCA_035275085.1 Verrucomicrobiia bacterium
CAGAGGCCGGCGATACGAATGTTGTCGGCGTCCCGGAGGGCGTTGGTGGCGATTTCGTGCAAACGGTCGGGGTCCTCAAGTTTATTGTGCTCGAGCCACGCCGTGTACGCCGAAAGCATCACCGCGAGGTCCTGCAGTTTATCCGTGAGATGCGGCGAACTCTCATGTTTTCCGGCCGCTTGCCGCAACTGCTCTGGGCCAATCCTATGAGCCTGCAGTTCGCGCATCAGCTTGCTCAATTCGCGCGCAAAGCCTTGGAGGCGCGCGCTCGCCCGAAACGTTCGGAGCCGGTCGGCTTCCGACGACAGGATCGCCCGCAACACCATCACGCGTCCTTCCTCGCTGAGCAGCCGAGGGGGCGCGGTGAAGTAATTGTCCAAAACGAATTCCGCGAGCCGATCGAATGACAAAATCTGCAGCCGCGTGTAGCCCTGCAATTCGGGATCGGATAAAAGCTCGCGTTCGAGCTGGAAGGTGGCTTGCTTCGGCGCAAGAAACAGCAGCGGCGGCCCCTCCGGCGAGGCCTTCAAGGCGGCACGCACCTGCTCGAGGCACAGGAACGTTTTACCGCTGCCAGCAGGGCCAATGACGAATTCCACGGGCACGGCTTAATGATAAGAAATTCGCAGCCGAGGCCTAACTTTTTTTGCTTCTTCCCGACCGCTTTCGAACCGGAAATGACAGGTGATTTCGCCCCATAGGAGCATCCGTTGCGTAGCGTCGAGACGCGAGGTAAGTTGCGACCTATGGAACTGCCGGGGTGGATTTGGCCAATAACGGTAAGCGTCGGCGCATTAGTGCTGATTATTGCGTTTATCTTCCTGGCGTCGCGCAAATAAGTGACGCCAGGGCATCGGGCTTGCATGGGCCATTCGTGTGCCAGTAAAGTGCGTTGATGCGCACGGCGATCTATCCTGGGAGTTTTGATCCGCTGACGAATGGCCATCTCGACCTGGTAGAGCGCGCTACGAAGTTATTCGACCGCGTTGTTGTCGCCGTCGCTCGGAGTGACAGCAAAAACCCACTCTTCACGTTGTCGGAGCGCCTCGCGCTGGTGGAGCACGCAATAAAGAAGATTCCGAACGTCACGGCGGAGTCGTTTGACGGGCTTTTGGTAGACTATGTGTCGCGGCGCGGCGGCGACGCGGTCATCCGCGGATTGCGGGCAATATCGGATTTTGAGTTTGAATTCCAATTGGCTTTGATGAACCGTAAATTGAACGAACGAGTAGAAACGATCTTCATGATGCCGAAAGAGACCTACACATTCCTGAGTTCGCGGATCATTAAGGAAGTGGCTACACTCGGCGGCGATATCGCCGCATTTGTGCCGAAGCACGTGTCCGAGGCGCTGGCGAAGAAGCTGAAAAGATGAGGTCAGAATCCAATTATGCGGCCGGAAGTAAACTTAAGACATTTGGAAGAGCACGCGGTCCCGGTAGAGGGCGAAATGACGCCGGAGGAGTTGGATATCGGGATCGAGGATAGCCTCGTCCACCTAAAGGAGCCATTGGCTTACGACCTGGAGGTGCAGCAGATGGAGGATGGGTTGCTGGTGCAGGGGACTTTAAGATTAACACTCGATTGCGAATGCGCCCGCTGCCTCAAACCGTTCCGTCATCAACTCGATTTTGATGGCTGGGCGGCCCATATTCCCCTTCAAGGAGAGGAAAAAGCGACTATAGTAAATGACGTGGTAGACTTGACGCCCTACATCCGCGAAGATATTGTGCTCGCGTTTCCGCAACGTCCGTTGTGTGGGCCCGATTGCAAGGGGTTGCCCGGCGCGGATGTGAGCGAAAAGTCGCCGTTGACTTCGAACCCATGGGCGGAATTGAACAAACTGAAACTGAAATAACATTTAATTTTTTAACTATTAACGAATATGGGCGTCCCGAAACGTAAACCATCCAGGAGCCGGCAGCGCATGCGGCGGGCTTACAACAGTGTCTTGACCTTGCCGCAGTTGAGCGCGTGTCCGCAATGCTCAGCGCCGTATGTGCCGCACCGCGTCTGCCCGGCATGCGGCTTTTACAAAGGCCGCCAAATCATTTCCGTAAAAGTGGGAGCATAGTCCTTTCGAGAGCGCAGTGCGGGCTGGTTCCACTTGCGCTCTTTTTATTTATGCGAATAGCCGTCGATGTCATGGGTGGCGACCACGGGTGCCAGGTCGTCATCGATGGGATCAAGCTCGCGCTGCAGTCTTATCCGGCGATCACCGAAATGCATGTGGTCGGCGACCAGAAGGCGATAGAGGCCGCGCTGGTGCGCAGCCGCTTGAAAGACTCACGCGTCAATATTGTTCACGCCAGCGAGGTGCTTGGGATGGACGAAAAGCCTTTGACCGCCGTGCGGCGCAAGCGCGATTCATCCGTGGTGCGTGCGGCAGAACTGGTGCGGGACGGCAAAGCCGAAGCGCTCATCTCGCCGGGCAACACGGGCGGGTTGGTCGCGGCGGCAACGCTGACCATACGGCGTTTGGAAGGAGTCGAACGGCCGGCGATCACCACAATGGTCCCAGCCAACAAAGGCGACTTCATCCTGATCGATGCCGGGGCGAACCCTGACTGCAAGCCATTCTATCTGGCCCAGTTCGCCGTGATGGGAGCGATTTATTCGCGCGAGATTCTTGGCCATGAACGGCCGCGGGTCGGCGTTCTTAGCAATGGCAAGGAAGAGATTAAGGGCAATGAACTCACGCGCGAGACGGCAAAGTTGTTGCGGCGGCTCGATCTGAATTTCATCGGTTATGTCGAGGGTCACGATATGTTCAACGATCACGTCGACGTGGTCGTCACCGACGGATTCAGTGGAAACCTGGTGCTGAAAACGGTCGAGAGCATGGGGAAGGGCATCGTGCGTCTGCTCAAACGCGAACTGGCGGGAAACATGATCCGGAAAGTCGGGGCGATGCTTGTCGCCCGCGGATTTCGGACGATTGCGCAACGCATGGACCCGGACGCGTACGGCGGCGCGCCACTTTTAGGGTTGAAAGGCCACGTGATCAAGGCGCATGGTTCTGCCCGTGAGCGGGCGATCATGAATGCGATTCGCGTGAGTACGGAAGCCATCCAACATCATCTCAAAGAAATGATGCAGGACGAGATTCAACGCGCCAACCAACGCCTCGCACAAAATGTGATCGCGCCGTCCGCTACTGTCGCCGCATGAGCACCACCACATTCAAAAACCCGCGCGCCAAACATAACTTTCAGGGTCGCAGTTGTTCCATCACGTCAGTCGGTTCGTACGTGCCCAAGCGTACCCTGACCAATGCCGACCTCGAAAAAATGGTCGAGACCACTGATGAGTGGATCGTAACGCGCACCGGCATTCGCGAGCGGCATGTGGCGGCCGAAACTGAATACACCTCGGACATGGCCGCGCAGGCCGCGCTGCGCGCGATGAAGAATGGCAACATTACGCCGGAGCAGATCGATTTGATTATCGTGGCGACCATCACGCCCGACATGCCTTTTCCGGCGACGGCCTGCCTTGTGCAGCAGAAGATTGGGGCGAAGCGCGCAGCGGCGTTCGATATTGAAGCCGCTTGTTCCGGATTCATTTACGCACTCGAAGTCGGTCAGCAATTCATCATGTCGCGCACGTATGAAACAGTGCTGGTCATTGGCGCGGAAAAGCTTTCTTCGATTATCGATTGGTCGGACCGAAATACTTGCGTGCTGTTCGGCGACGGCGCCGGCGCCGCGATTCTGCAGCATCGCCCCGATGCCCACGGGTTGCTCACGGCGTGCATGGGTGCGGACGGCAACCAGGCGGAGCTTTTGTGCATGCCCGGTGGCGGGAGCCGTTGTCCCGCAACCATCGATTCCGTCCACGCGAAGCTGCACCATTTGCGCATGGACGGGAAAGAGACCTTCAAAAACGCTGTTCTGGCCATGCAAACTGCTGGCCTTGAGGCTCTACGCCGCTGTGAACTGGATATTTCCCAAATCGAATGCGTCATCCCGCATCAGGCGAATCAGCGCATAATTGATGCGGTAGGCGACCGGCTTGGCGCAAAGAAGGAGCAGGTCTTTATCAATCTGGACAAACATGGCAACACCTCCGCGGCCTCGGTGGCCATCGCGCTGGACGAAGCCGTGCAGGCCGGCCGAATTAAGCGCGGCGACCTGGTGCTGATGGTGGTATTTGGCGCTGGTCTGACCTGGGCCGCGGCGGTAATCGA
>DATENK010000799.1:0-7602 GCA_035275085.1 Verrucomicrobiia bacterium
CTATGCCGCGTGCGCCGCATATGCTCCGCGATCAAGAGCTTCAACCAGGCCGGATCTGCACCTTCACGTTCGCGCAACGTCTCGGCCAGGTTCAGCTTTTGCTCCAGCGGCAATCGTTTCAATTCCCGATCCACTAATAGATGCACGATCGTTTGTCCGATCATCTGGCGTTTCTGGTTGTTCAGAATGTCACGCAACGACACGTACGCCTCAAATATGTGCGACGCCTTCGGCGCCACCACGATATGCCGGGCGCGCACCTCATGCGTCAGGAAATACGTACACGCCAGCGCCTTGATGAATCCGTCTTCACACGCCGCGAGGTCAGCCGGCAAATAAATATTTCGCGCGACGTTTGCTTTGATGCAGTAAAGCTGCCCGGTGAGCTGCGCCGCCGCTGATTGCGTCATCCGCGACGCTGCCAGCGAGATGCGCTCCATGAACGTGCGTCGCGGCTTCAGTGCAATGTCCTTGATGGGCGTATCCGTCGAGACCAGAGCCAGCGAATTCTCCTCAAGCGCCCGATACATGTTCCACAGCGATTGCGCCTCGTTCAAAACGATGTCCGCATCCGCAAAAAACAGGAATTGGGCTTCCCGCGAGGACAGTTCGTGAACAAATAGGTTCCAGGCATTGATCTTGCCTCGTTTCTGGACTTCCACCACCCGTGCAGTGAAGGTTTGCCTGCAAGGATGTTGGCGCTGTTGCTTTTCGAATATCTCGCGCGCGACCGCCGCTGTCCTGTCGCTGCAACCGTTGGCCACACAAATGATCTCGCATCGGATATTTTGCGCCGCCAGTTCGGCGAAGATCGTCTGCGCGAACAGCGACTCGAGCATGGCGGCAATCGCGGCCTCCTCATTCCACGCGATGATGCCAATCGCAATCGACGTCGCAGTGTTCACGGCTCACATGGTGCATTTACGCGGCGGCGCTCAATAGTGGGTGAACTCCTCAAGCAGGGCAGGGAACTAACCCAATGTTTCCCGATTTCGCGCCTCTTAAACTGGGAGCCATGGCTGACCAACGTTCAACCATCGATCCGTTTGTAAGCATTGTGATGCGCTCGTTCAACGAAGCCTGGGCGCTGAAACAAACGCTGCCGGCAATCCAACAACAGGAATATCGCAACTGGGAATTGATCGTTATCGATTCCGGCTCGACCGATGGCTCAGTCGACCTCATCCGCCGCGCCGAGCCCGCGCATTTCGTTCAGATCCAACCGCATGAATACATTCCCGGGCCCGTGATGAATTGCGGGATGAGCCTCGCCCGCTCTGAATACATTATATTTCTTAATGCCGACGCCACCCCGCAGGGAGCGAACTGGTTGCGCCCGCTGGTCAATGGGTTGCTCGATTCGCAAACTGCCGCCGTCTATGGCAGGCAGATTCCGCGCCCCGACTGTCGCGCTGTCTACGCCCATGATTACGAGCGCTGTTTCGGCGATCACCGCGAATCAACGCAATGGGACCATTTCTTCAGCATGGCCAGCAGCGGCATTCGCAAAGATGTTTGGTCGCGCCGACATTTCGCCGAGACGATCACCTATTCCGAGGACGACGAATGGACGCGGTGGTGCCGCGCCGAGGGCTATCGCATCCTTTATATCCCTGAGTCCGTCGCAATGCATTCTCATAATTACACTCCGGCCCAGGCATATAAACGAAGCTTCGGCGAGGCGCAGGCACTGGCTTACGTTTGGACCGGTAAACGCCGCGATGTCAATTGGCTGCGAACCTTCGGCCTCGGATTTGTCAATGACGTCCGAAAGGATTTCAAATACTGCGCGCGAAGCCAGCGCCTGAGGGAATTGCCGCACGCAATGCGCATTCGCTGGAACCAGCGGCGCGCGCGCGTTGTTGGATTCCACCGTGGCTGGCGGCTCTATCGCAAAAACCCTTCCTCCACATGCGATTCACTTTGGATGGCAGCAAGTCGCTCGAGCGCCACATAGCCTCGATTTGCCAAAAGGCGCTCGAACTGGTTCAGGACAGCACGCGCAAGATCGATGGCCTTTTGTTGGGCGGCGGTTACGGGCGCGGCGAAGGCGGCGTATTGCGCACTGAGACCGGCGATCAACCTTATAATGATTTGGATTTTTACCTGCTCATACCGGGCACACGCTGGCTGAATGAGAAATGTCACGCGGGCGCGTTGCATCACGCGGGTGAAGAACTAACCTCGATCGCGGGTATCGAAGTCGAATTCAAGATCGAATCGCTCGCCCGGCTCCGGCGCGCGCCCATCAGTATGTTTTCCTATGATCTGCTGGCCGGGCATCATTGGGTCAAGGGCAACGAGGCGCTCTTGCGCGGGTGCGAACATCATCTGCATGCCGAACGCATTCCGCTCCATGAAGGCGCCCGCTTGCTGCTCAACCGTTGCAGCGGCTTGTTGTTCGCAACTGATCCGGGCCAGTCGACCGATTTCATTCGCCGGAATATCGCCAAGGCACAACTCGCGCTCGGCGACGCCGTATTAACGCGCTTCGGCAAATATCATTCGAGCTGCCTCGAACGACGCGAGCGCGTGAAGACCCTGCACCTGAACGTCCCCTGGTGGAGCGAAGTGCAGCGCCACCATGACATCGGGGTGGAATTCAAATTGCATCCTTACCGCTCCACCGAACCTCGAGAAGAATTGGCGCGCGATCACCAGGCCATCTCCGCCCTGGCGCGGCAAGTGTGGCTTTGGTACGAATCCCATCGGCTCTCCGCGCCTTTCGCGTCCGTCCGTGATTACGCAGCGAGCGACGCAAATAAGTGCCCGGAAACGAGCCCGTTGAAGAACCTGCTCATCAATGTGAAAGAATTCGGCCGTCCCAGCTTCCGTTATCCGCGCGAGCGTCTCTTCAACTCCTGTCCCGCCTTGCTTTGGGAACAGCGTCCGACGCCGCATTCGATCGGCGAATACCAATCCGTGTGGCGCCGCTTCAATTAAAGCCTCTTTTACTTCAGCCGCATCGGGTCATGCATGCTCCACTCATGCGAGACGAGCTTCGCGGACATTCGGCGGATCTGGCTTTCGAAGGACCAATCTCCGCTAAGGTCATTCAACTCATCGGCGTCAATCGAGAGATCGAATAATTGCGCCCGATGCGACTGCGGGTAGATGATCAACTTCCATCGTTCATCGCTTACCATGCGTTGAACATTGCCATAAGCGCAAAAGATCGAGTCCCGGATTTGTTCCTGTCCACGCATCAAAGGCATCAGGCTTTTGCCTTGAACGCTGGCGGGCAGCGGCAAACCAGTAAGCGCACAGAGTGTCGGAAAAATATCGTGCAACTGGCACAGCCCGGAAGATCCGCCGCCCGGAATTCCCGGTCCACAAAAGATGAGTGGCACCCGGACGCTATGTTCATAAAGATTCTGTTTTCCGAGCAAGCCGTGGCTGCCAAGTGCGAGCCCATTGTCACTCGCGAAGACGATGATCGTATTATTTGCCAGCCCAGAGCTGGATAGCACCTTGAGGATGCGGCCGATCTGCGCATCCATGTGCGTGATCATCGCGTAATAGGCCGCCAGTTCTCCGCGTACCGCTTCTGGTGTCCGCGGAATCGGCAGCAGCAATTCGTCTCGCACATTCATGGCCCCGTTGTCGAACGGGTGTGCCGGCATGAAGTTCGCCGGCAGTGGCAAGCTATCCGGTGAATATCGTTGCATGTAATCGGCCGGCGCCCGCCGTGGATCGTGCGGTGCGGTAAACGCCACAAACATCACGAACGGATTCAGCCGGTTCGCGCGAAGCTGCGCAATGGCTGCATCCGCGAACGCTTCGCTGGCATGCTTCCCGACGGGATGAAGATAGTCTTCCGTGTAATCACCTTTCGTCCGGTAATCATAGACCTGCATCTGCTCAGGATCGGCGGTCCCACCGAAGAACACCGGTCCGCCGCCGCTGAACGCGCGATTGAATGAGGCCTGGTCGTTGTGCCACTTGCCAATCCCAATTGTCTTATAGCCAGCCGCCCGAAATACTTCTGGCCACATGCGATTCACCGCAGGTATTTCGACCGACTTCGCCGAGGAAGTCGCCGTAAACAGGTTCCGGCCCGTGAGCAGCATCGCGCGGCTGGGCACGCAGACGGCCGGATTTATCGACCCCATGTCGTACGCGCGGGTGAAAGCAAAACCCCTGCCCACCAGCGTATCGAGATACGGTGTTTGGATGTAGGGATTGCCCAGGGCCGAAACGGTGTCCGCGCGCTGGTCGTCCGCAAGCAGGAACAGCACGTTCGGACGACGCGCACTGACTGTGGCAGCACTGGAAACCACCAGAATGACCACCAAAGAGCTCAGCCATTTCATCCTGGAAAACGCATGCTCGCAGAATGAGCAACTATGTCAAGATATGTCAAAGAACCGAGTCGCTGGGTGTGAATTCGCCCCCCACTCTTTGAGCCACTATTAATTATTGACTGTAAATATCTTGGATTGTCCCGAGGGGCAAGACCCAGCCGTCGCTGGGCGATTGGGCCGATTTTGACTCGTCAATCGCCGGAAAGTTGATGAATCGTGCCGTGAAGGGACCGTTCTATCTTTGCACCGTCCTTTCCAGCCAGGATCGCCTTGAGCTCGTAGCACTGCGTCGGAGTGAGCGTTGGGATTTCAAGTCTGACGGTGCGCAGGTCGGCGCTTACGCCCGCACTGGTGATGGCGAGCGGATGTTCGTTGTAATGTTTCGAGCCGTAATCAGCGCTTCGTTTGAGGGACCAGACTTTGAATGCGAACGCGTCGGGCTTCACGGTCGCAGCATCAAGTGGTTCACTGAAGGTGACGTTCAGCCCGCCGGGCCTCGCCCGGATCGCGACTGGCAGGTAAGCCGGCTTTTCATTGCGACGAATCCGATGGAAGCCGCCGGCCGCAATCGCGTTTCCCGCCCAGCCGAACAAACCACACGCATAGAGCGCCCCATCGGAGCCAAAACGGCCGCGCATGATCCCGGTGGCGAAGGCCGGCATCGGCAGCTCACACACTGCACCCTGCCATTGATCGCCGACCTGCTCATGCGGAACTATGAAAATGCGGCCAGTGCCGTAACTGAGATTCAGCAACGTCCCGCCCAGCGATCCCCACGCATTCTTCGGCACCCAGACCAGTTCGGCCGGGCTGCGATCTTTCGCGTTCGTGATCCAGACCATTGGTTGCTCCATCGCCGCATCCGAGGTGTTCGTCACGCTGCTGTAACCAAACATGTTTCCGTAGAAACCGCCGATTTTGACGTGATTGATGCGGTTCTTCGGCGTCCAAAAACCTTCCTGGTCCGTGACGAAGAATGTGCCGTCGTCGTTCAAGCACACGCCGTTCGCAGCCCGGAACCCTGTGGCAAGGATATCGGTGTGCGCGCCGTCCGCGCTTACGCGCAAAAGCGTCCCGTGGTGCGGCACGACTGAGTCGAGCGCGTGACGCCCCGATTTGGCGTAATAGAAATTTCCCGCCGCATCGACCTGTAGTCCCATCGCGAATTCGTGGAAGTGCTCAGTGACTTGATGGTCGTTGTTAAAATTCTCGATGAAGTCCGCCTCGCCATCGCCGTTCAGGTCGCGCAACCGCACCAGTTGGTCGCGGCACAGGATAAAAAGCTCGTCGCCGCGAAACTTCACACCGAGCGGTTGGAAAAGGCCGCTGGCGATGCGCCGCCAACGCAGCGGCGCCGGCGCGAGATCCATCACGCCATCAACGCGCCAGATGTCGCCATTCCACGTCGCGACAATCGCCGCACGTCCGTCCGGCGTGAAATCAAAGCCGCCCGGGCGCATCCAACTATGCCAGGGATTTTCTGTCGGCAGCGGGAACGTGTCCGCAACGAGCGCACCGTCCGGTTTGCCGGCGACGGATGTGGTCGTGACCTCCTGTGGCCAGCGCGCAGAACTGCCGTGCGTGAATGGTTCAAGATCAAGTGAGCCGGTTCGAAGCAACGGTAGCGATGTTACATCCCGCGCAATAAAAAGCCGCGCCTTCGCGCCGGCGGGAAGTTCTGCTATCCAGAAGCCTGCTTGCTTCCGGAGCGAACCTTGGCCGGTCATCATAACGTTCAGGGTTTCGGGCGCGACACGTAGCAGGAGTGGCTTCTTTGCCTTGCCCACGTTGAGCGTGCGCGTGAAAACGTGAGTATCCGGGTTAAGCGTTCGCGTAAGCACCGGACCGCCTTCTATCCCCGGTGATTCGAGAACACGTGTGCCGTTGATGGTGGCGGCGATGATGACTCTGTTGCTGTGCAGATACAATCCTTCGTAGTGCGCCCACTCGCGTGGCAGCGGCCCATAGCGTTTCTTGTCTTTTCCCAGGATCCGCGCATCGTCATCCCACTTTCCCTCAGGCGACGCCCAGCCGGGACCTTCAGGGTTTACGAAGTGACATTCACCGGAAAGACTGGTATGCGTGCCGTGGCTGCCGTCGAACGCGATCCCTTTCCAGTCAACAAACGCACCGGTTGTCGCCGTGGCGACGCGCATGGTGTCGTGATCGTAAATCATCCATGCGCGCCCCTTGCTGATGCCACCGGGGCCGTCATCGAGACGAATCGCGATACCTTTCTGCGCGATGTTCCCGGGCGCAACCTGCAGCGTCCAAAACAATACCGGCCCAAAGTCCATGCGCTGATAGGGCGGCGCTGCTGCGAAAGCCGAACTGCTGAGGAGCGTGACGGTAGCGACAATGAAGAGCTTCATGCGGCAGCTATTCGATGACAATAACCCGCTTGCCCAGCACGTCCATTCTCGGCGTGATGCCGAGACCGGGCGATTTCGAGGCCGCCATCCGGCCATTTACGCGCTGCGGCGCGCCATCGGCGGTGCTGACTGTGACATAGCTGTTAAAGTCGGTGGTGCTGAAAAGAAATTCCGTCGGCGTACTGTGGGCAAGATGCGCAATCGCGGCTGTCGCAATGTCGCCGCCCCACGAATCTTCCAACGTCATGGCAATGCCCATGCTCACACATAGGTCGCGTGCTTGTCTGGTTTTGGTGAGGCCGCCCAGTTTGCTGATTTTCAAATTCACCACGTCCATCGCGAGATCGGCTTTTGCGCGAAGGAGGATGCCGACGTCGTCGATGGTTTCGTCCAACACCAACGGATGCGGAATCTGGCGGCGCACTGCGAGGCATTCCTCATATGTCAGGCACGGTTGCTCGATGTAAACGTCCACGTCCCGCACGGCTTTGGCAACGCGCACGGCTTCATGCTGCACCCAGCCGGTGTTGGCATCAGCCACGAGACGATCGCCCGGCTTGAGTTTGGCCGCCACCGCGTGAATGCGCGCGATATCGGCATCCGGATCACCGCCCACCTTGAGTTGAAAGCGGCGATATCCTTCTGCGCGATAGACCGCAACTCGCGCGGCCATTTGTTCGGGCGGTTCCTGTGAAATGGCGCGGTAAAGATGAACATCTTCGCCGTAACGGCCGCCGAGCAATTCGCACACCGGCATTCCCGTTGCCTTGCCCAGAATGTCCCAGCACGCGACGTCGATGCCGCTCTTTACGTAGGGATGTCCTTTGAGCGCCGCGTCCATTTTACGATTCAGCCTGGCGAGTTGACGCGGATCTTCGCCGAGCAAATGCGGGCCAAGTTCGCGAAGACCCGCTCGTACCCCATCT
>DATENK010000800.1:0-13148 GCA_035275085.1 Verrucomicrobiia bacterium
CCAGGGCGGCAAAGTCCGGCCAGATGCTTCTCTCGGCATCATCAAAAGCCAAAAAGTCGCCGATCGATTGAAAGCAGCGGGTCTGGAATGTTACGGCCACAATCTCGAAAGCTCGCGCCGGTTTTTCCCGAGTCACTGCACCACGCATACGTACGATGATCGGATCCAAACCATCGGTTATCTGAAAAATGCGGGCATTAAAATTTGTTCCGGCGGAATCATCGGCATGGGCGAAACACGTGAAGATCGCTGCGATCTCGCCTTCTCCCTGCGCGAGATCGGCGCAAACGTCGTTCCCATTAATATCCTGAATCCGATCGAAGGCACCCCCTTCGCGAAAAATGACCCGTTGCCGCCGTTTGAAATTCTTAAAACAATCGCCTGCTTCCGTTTCATTCTTCCGCGCCAGGAAATCATGATTGCGGGCGGGCGCACCGTGAATCTCCGCGATCTTCAAAGCATGATCTTCATGGCGGGCGCGAGCGCGCTGATGGTTGGCAACTATTTGACGACCCTGAATCAGCCGGTCGAGAAGGACCTGCAAATGCTCAAAGATCTGGGCCTCGATCCTGACTGGGATAAGCACGACTTCGCGGATCAGGATTGAAGTTTCACCCGTTCGCCATCGTCTAGGGAGGCATGCGAACGCTTTTTTTACTTCTGCTTTGTCCCTTCGCGTTGTCCGCTGCCGATCGCGTGCCGGCATTCGGCCTCGAGCTGTCCTCGTCGGACAAAGCCGCCATCCAGGCGGGCGTCAGTCGCCTTGAAGCGGAACTCGCAAAGGTGGCCGCGAACAACCCGCTGCTGCCGGAAGCCAAGGTGTTTCACAAGGCGGTGAATTTGGCGCTGATACACCAGGAGTTCTACAAGAGCAACGAAATACAAATAGCTCACAAACTAATCGATCAAGGCATCGAACGCGCGCGCGCATTGGCCGACAAGCGCGCACCCTGGATCGAGACAACCGGGTTAGTCGTACGTGCGTATGTCTCGAAGATCGATGATTCCATTCAGCCTTACGGCCTGGTTGTGCCGAACTCGTTCGCGAGCAATCCAAAGCGCCCGTATCGGCTCGACGTTTGGCTGCACGGACGCGACAACTTCCTGACGGAGCTCAAGTTTCTGAACGACCGCCAGCGCTCTTATGGCGAGTTCACACCCACCGATACAATCGTGCTGCATCCATACGGACGCTATTGCAACGCATTCAAGTTCGCCGGCGAAACCGATGTGTTCGAAGCGATCGATCACGTTCGCAAGCATTATGCGATCGACGCTACGCGCATCAGCATCCGCGGCTTCTCCATGGGCGGTGGCGGTACCTGGCATCTCGCCGCGCACTATCCGAGCTTTTGGGCGGGCGCCGCTCCCGGGGCGGGCTTCGCGGAGACCGCTGAATTCCAACGCATCTGGAACAAAGACCCAAAACCGAGCTGGTACGACCAGGCTCTTTGGCGCCTCTATGATGCGACATTATACGCTGCGAACTTTCATAACCTCCCCGTGATCGCCTACAGCGGTGAGATCGACCGTCAGAAACAAGCCGCTGATATCATGGCCAAATACATGGCGCGCGAAGATTTGGAGCTTAAGCATCTCATCGGGCCGAAGACGGAGCACCGATATGAGGCCGCAACCAAAGCCGAGCTTGATAAACAGTTCACCGAACTGGTCAAAGCCGACCGTAATCCATTGCCGCATCATGTTCGCTTCACCACCTATACCCTTCGCTACAACTCAAACTATTGGATCAACGTTGACGGCCTCGGACAGCATTGGGCAAGGGCTGACGTGGATGCCGAATGGGCGCCTGATGAAAAGCTTGTTCGCCTTGGAACGACGAATGTAACTGCGCTTACCGTCAGGACACCGCACGAGTCGGTTGAGATTGATGGCCAGAAGATCAAAGGCTCGAAACAGCAGTTCGTGAAGCACGGCAAAACATGGAAAGCGGCTTCCGAGTCCGATAACGTCCTGCGAAAGCGGCACGACTTGCAAGGGCCAATCGATGATGCATTTTTCGATCGGTTTATCATGGTGCAGCCAAGCGGCGCTTCGGCTGTGGTGAAGGAGCGGTTCAGCCATGCGACGGATGAATGGCGCTCGCAATTCCGCGGCGATCCGATCATTCGCACTGAAGAACAGCTCTCGGCGGAGGACATCGCCAGCAGCCACTTGATCGTATGGGGCGACCCCGATTCCAGCAAACTGGTAGGGCGCATTGCTAAACAACTGCCAATCACTTGGTCTCGGTCAGAATTTCGTATCGCCGGAAAAGCCTTCAGCCGCGACAAGTTCCTCCCGGTCCTGATCTACCCAAATCCGCTGAATCCGAAGCGTTATGTGGTCTTAAACACTGGCTTCACGTTCTGCGAATACGGTCGCTCGAGCAATGCGCTGCAGGTGCCGAAGTTGCCGGATTATGCCGTTCTTGAACTCGCAAATCCGAACAACGTGCCGCTAGCCGGGTTTTTCGATGAGGAGTGGAAAATCACAGACCGATCACTTTCATCACAGCTTTTTTCTCAGGTTGCACGATAACCGGTTCGAAACCGGCCGTCTTGATCGCCGTATCCGGATCCTTAAGGCCGTGACCCGTCATCGTCGCGGTGATGATGCTTCCGGACGGGATGCGTTTCTGTTCGATGCATTTGACCAGGCCGGCGAGCGCAGCAGCGCTTGCGGGTTCGACAAAGAGACCTTCGGTGCGCGCGAGTAATTTATAGGCGGCGAGGATTTCCTCGTCGGTGACCTTGTCGATGTGGCCGGCGGATTCTGCGAGGGCATCCTTCGCAGGCTGCCAACTGGCGGGGTTTCCGATGCGAATAGCAGTAGCGATCGTGCTCGGGTTTTCAACGCGACGGCCATCCACGATCGGCGCGGCGCCCGCCGCCTGGAAGCCGAACATCTTCGGCAGCGAATTCACGCGCCCGGCGGTTTTGTATTCCTTATAGCCCTTCCAATACGCAGTGATGTTCCCGGCGTTGCCGACGGGCAGAAAGTGAAAGTCCGGCGCGCGGCCGAGCTGATCACAAATTTCAAACGCCGCCGTCTTTTGTCCCTCGATGCGGACAGGATTGATGCTGTTCACAACCTCGACTTTGCCGGTCTCGCCTAACTCGCGTACGATGCGCAGCGCTTCATCAAAATTACCTTCGATCGCGACCGTAATGGCGCCATGCATCAGCGCCTGTGCCAGCTTGCCCATAGCGATCTTGCCGTGAGGCAAGAGCACCACGCATTTCATTTTCGCGCGAGCGGCATAAGCGGCGGCCGAAGCGGAAGTGTTGCCTGTGCTCGCACAAATCACGATGTCAGCACCCCTTTCGCGCGCTTTGGAGACCGCGACCGTCATGCCGCGGTCCTTGAACGAGCAGGTGGGATTCGCCGCTTCGTATTTGAGGTGCAACTCAAAATCGCCCGCGATGCTCTTCACGAAATTCGGTACCGAGACGAGGGGAGTATTGCCCTCATTAAGCGTTACGACCGGCGTGCGCTCGCTCACCGGCAGGTGGGCGGTGTAGCGATGAATAATTCCCTGCCAGCGTTGCACGGGTGTCATGTCATTCAAAGTTCTCTACCCGAATCATAATCGGGCGTTCTTTGACAACTGGCAACTGGCTGATTTTCTCCAAGGCCTTGCGAATCGCCGCGTTCGAAGCGTCATGGATCATCAGGATCAACGGCACACTCTCACCTTCGTGACCTTCGGGTTGAATCACCGATGAAATGCCGATCTTTGCGCCCGCCAAAACCGCTGCGATTTTTGCCAGTGTGCCGGGCCGGTCGACGACGCTCAGGCGGACGTAGTAGCGGCAGACCACGTGGTCGATCGGTAACACGGCACCTTGCAACTCATGCGGCACAAACGGAGGAATGCGGCTTTGCGTTCCATGCTTCAGATCGAGAGCCGCATCCGCGAGATCGCTGAGCACGGCACTCGCGGTGGCATCCTGTCCGGCGCCGCGACCATAATACAAAGTGTCGCCCACCACATCGCCCCGGACGAGAATCGCATTGAACACATGATTCACGCTCGCGAGCACGTGGGCATTCGGCACCAGGGTCGGATACACGGAAACCTGGATCGGTGCGCCGTCGTTTTTCTTGACGATGCCGAGCAACTTGATCGTGTAGCCAAGCTGGCCGGCGAACTGGATGTCTTGCGCGGTGATTCGGCGAATGCCTTCCACGTAAATCTCTTTGGGGTTGACCCAAAAGCCATGCGCGAGCGAAGCGAGGATGCCGATCTTGTGCAGCGCATCGTGACCATCGACGTCCAACGACGCTTCAGCTTCGGCATAGCCAAGGCGCTGCGCATCCGCGAGCACGGTTGCGAAATCCGCGCCTTCGAGCTTCATGCGTGTCAGGATGTAATTGCAGGTGCCGTTGACGATGCCGTAAATCCGCGTGATGCGGTTCCCAATCAACGCCTCGCGCAGCACTTTAATGATCGGAATCCCTCCCGCGACACTGGCTTCATAATAAAGATTTGCGCCGCTGCGTTGCGCCGCCGCGAACAATTCCTCGCCATGCGCCGAGAGCAGAGCCTTGTTCGCCGTCACCACGGATTTGCCCTGCTTCAAGGCTTCGACAGCGACGGTGCGGGCGGTCTCTGTTCCGCCCATCAATTCCAGGACGATGTTCACTTTCGGGTCATTCACCACCGCCCCCCAATCCGTAGTCAGAATCTTTTTCGGGATCGGAACTGCGCGCTTCTTTTTCGGATTGCGCACCGCCATGTGCACAATGTGCAGGCGAATGCCAAGGCGGGATGCCATCAAGGCGCCATTGCGCTGCAGCGCCGCATACACGCCGCCGCCGACCGTTCCGCCGCCCACGATTCCGAGATTCACCTGCTGCATACTAAAACGCCATGATTGGCAGAAAATGGCGGCTTAAACAATTCAATTTGCCAACGAAAGATCGCCGCATTCCCGGAAGGTTACTGATTTGGAAGCTTTCGTTTGGCCAATTGGCCGCGCAAAAAGTTGTCCGGCGGGGCGGAATGCCAGGCTGTATACCACAGATCGCCCAACATGTGACCGGCCTTGAGAAATTGACCGTACATGAACTCGATCCCTTCCGTGCTCGGCTTTTGCGGGTCAAATTTGTGATCCATCTCCAACTCGTAGAGTTGTATTACCATGGCATGTTGCGCCCGCAAGTAACTGACTACCTTCGGAAAAATGTTTGTCTCGAGCAACCGCGCGGGTCGGACTTTGGACATCACCAGTTCCCGGTCTATCCCGGCGCGTGCGATAAACCCGCCATCGATCCAGGCGTGAAACGTCCGGTTGGTAGTGTAGCCGCCCCGCGGCTGCCCGACCCAGCCGTTATAGTGAATGGTGGTGTGTAGCGGCTGCGAGCCGTCGCCCACGAAATGCCCCATGCAGCCCATGATATAAATAATGTTATCACGCGCGTATCTTATCTCTTCAGGGGTGCCGCCTTCCTCGAACGCCTTGAGGTACGAAAATTCTGATTTCAGTTTTCCGTAATACTCCACAATGGTCCACGGCAGGTAACCGATCAGCGCCTTTGTGCGGTCCGTATCCTTCGCAGGATCGATCGACGGGAATTTAGTCGAGTTCGTCGCGTGCGCGATGGCCACCTGCCCGGCGAACTCGTATCGAAACGGCGTCAGTGTCTCGGCCTTCAAGCCGCAGGGCGCAAGGTCCTCAAAATCGAAGTAGTGATCCGGATTATTGAAATGCTTGAGGGTAAGCTCCGTGGTGTTGCGCCAGCGGTCCGGTTCGCCTGCAAGAAACGCGATGCGCTCCGCGGCGGGGGGCTCTTTTACGAACGCAGGAAAGTTCGTTGGCAGTGACGCCAGTGCGAGTTGATTTATCAGCCGATGCCCTTCGTAATCCCACGCCCGGGCCCAATCGGTGAGCGCCAGCAGGCCAATCGCTTGAATAATCAGGTGCTTCATGCGTTAATCCATTCTGGCCATGGGCCCAGAGTTTCACCATGAAAATCATCACTGACGAACGCTGCACCGAATATTCCGCGCCGGGCCATCCCGAACGGCCAGCACGCGTTGCGAAGACACTGGAGAAATTGCGAGCGCAGCAGGAACTGAAGATTGATTGGGCCGAACCGCTCGCCGTGAAAGAAGAATCGATTTTACGCGCGCACACCAAAGCGCACCTGGCGCACGTGAAAGACCCTTCGGCGAATTTCGACGCCGACACGCCGGCATATCCGAAAATTTACGAGCACGCGCTGCGGTCGATCGGTGGCGCATTGCATGCGCTACAATCAGCTTGCAAAGGCGAGCCGGTGTTGAGCGTGTTGCGCCCCCCGGGGCATCACGCCACACAAGAGCGCGCGATGGGCTTTTGCTTTTTGAACTCGATTGCAATTGCGGCGCTCGAAGCGCAAGCAACCGGCTCGCGTAAAGTCGCGGTCTACGACTTTGACGTGCATCACGGCAACGGCACCGAGGCGATTTTGCTGAACAAACCTGACACGGCCTTTTTTTCGATTCACCAGCACCCGTGTTATCCGGGCACCGGGACAAAGAATGTTGGCGACAATTGCTTTAACTATCCTGTTGCGCCGCAAACTCCCCGAGAGGAATATCGCAAAGTCCTCCGCCGCGCCCTTGATGACCTGCAAAAATTTAAGCCAGATTTGCTCGCCGTATCCGCAGGCTTCGACGGGTATAGCCGCGATCCAATTGCGCAGGAGACCCTCGAAGCTGAGGACTTTTATTGGATGGGCCAGCACATACGCGCGCTCGGCATTCCCGTCATGAGCATCCTTGAAGGCGGCTACAGCCGCGATTTGCCGGACCTGATCGTTGCCTACCTCAAGGGCCTGGAAGGCAAATGACCTACGACATCCACCAGACCTATCAATATAATTACGATCGCGGACCCGTCTTTTGCTCCGAACAAAAAGGGTTTGAAGTCGCGCCTTTAGGCGGTTCGGAATTTCTCGGCCTCAAAGCCCGCAGCCGTATCGGCATCGCCGCCGGCATTCTGCTAAACAGTAAATGGGTTCTGGGATACGCACAACGCGGCTTCGATATCCTCACGTACAAAACCGTCCGCTCATCGCACCGCCCGTGCTATCCGCTTCCCAACTGGGTCTTCGTTGACGACCCCACTGGCGACGACGGTCCAGTCTACGTGATCGAAAAACCCAAAGGCGATCCCCGCCAATGGAGTTCCGCAGTTTGCTTTGGCATGCCCTCGATGGCGCCGGAAATCTGGCGCGAAGACATTGGCCGCGCCAGGGCGGGATTGGGTGATGGCCAAATCTTAATTGTTTCCGTCGTTGCTACACCGAGCAAAAATCCAACCACTGCCGAAGTCGCCGATGATTTCGCCCAATGCGCCTGCTGGGCTGCCGAGGCCGGCGCCGACGTTATCGAAGCGAATTTCTCGTGCCCAAATGTCTGCTCCGCCGAAGGCAGCATCTACATGGATGCGGACTTCTCTCGTCAGATCGGCCAAGCCATACGCCACGCCATCGGCAACAAACCTCTGTTGATCAAGGTCGGCTATTACAAAGACCTCAATTTAATGCGTCGCTTCCTGCTGGCCCTGAATGGTATCGCCAACGGCATTACACTCGTAAATGCCATCAGCCGCCCAGTCTTATACCGCAACGGCCGCAGCGCATTCGGTCCCAAATACCTTCGCGCCGGGGTCCTTGGCCGCGCCATTCACCAACCTTGCGTAGAAAGCGTCCGCGAAGCCGCCACCATCATTCGTGAAAATAATCTCGGCCTCTCTATCGCTGCTGTCGGCGGCATCTCTCAACCTGAGGACGCCAAAGATTTTTTCACCGCCGGCGCAAACGTGGTCATGCTCGGCTCTTCGCCGATGTATTTGCCGGACATCGCGTCCGAACTGTGTACCGAGCCGGATCCCTTTAAATAACGTTTCCATGCCTTGCGCCTCCGTGCTTCGGTGCTATGGTTCGTTGATTAAAACGATACCTCCGGAGGAGTGATTATGACACCTCTTACGATTATCGATTCTCGCTCGCACGATTGGAAAAAGCAGGTTCACAACAAATTTGAGTCCGGGCGCAACTTCATTGTTTTACTCGCCGATCCCGAGCAACAGATCGCCGAACTTTGCGCCGCGCTTAAATCTTCGTCACCGTCTGTCCTCGTGCCCTTGCAGAAGTGGGCCATTTACGCCGTCCGGGACCTCTTGCAACTGGAACAAGTCCAGAACCTGCTCGACGCCGTCGACCGAGGTGAGACGGGCTACTTCATCGAACAGATCAAGCTCTGCGGCAATCGGCCGCCCTGCGTTGGTCCTTTCCTCATCTACTGTGAACTGGGTGGAATCATTTCCGAACATAAGGACGAAGAGGACGCCAAACAGGCCCTCATTAAATACTTTCAAACGTTTATGCCGGCGAAAAATTATCCTCTCGCCGGAATTTATCGCTGGGATCGTAACGCCTGGACGAAAACCAAAATCGCTTTTTGAAAAGCTGACGTTTCTAACCGCGAATAGGGCATGCCCGCCGCCATTCCCAGTAAACGACTGTAAAATTCACGCAGCTTTGCGGTGCGATTTGTGCGCGTGTCCACGCGACTTCGCTGCCGGCTTCTTCTTTGCGGGGCCTTCCGCAGCTTTGGCAATGCTTTGCTGGAGGATCGAAACGAGGTCGATCACCGGTGTCGGCTTTTCGCCTGCTTTCGCCGGTGCAAGCTTTTTACCGCCGGCTTTAATTTTCTGTTCGATCAATTCCATCAACGCCTGACGGTACTCGTCGTGATATTTTTGCGGCTCCCATTTGCCGGCCATGCTTTTGACGAGCGTGAGCGCCATGTCGAGTTCCTTTTTGCCGGTCTCAGCTTTTGGAATCTCGAGTTCTTTTGGGTTGCGCAGCTCGTCAGGGAAATGAAGCAGTTCGAGCATCAAAATGCCATCCGCCGGACGAACGGCGGCGAGATGCTCGCGCGGAGGACGAATCACGACTTTCGCGACACCGACTTTGCCGGACTGCGTCAGCGCATCATGCAAAAGCGAGTAGGCCTTGGCTCCGTTCTTTTCGGGTACTAGAAAGTAGGGCTCATCAAAATAGCGTGTGTCGATCTCCTCTATGTCGACAAATTCTTTGATCTCCACCATCTGGTTGGATTTGAGCTGAACGCGTTTGAAATCTTCCGGCTCCAAGACGACGTATTCGCCTTTCTCATATTCGTAACCTTTCACGATGTGTTCCCACGGCACCTCCTTGCCGTCCGCTTCGGCGACGCGCTTGTAGCGAATGCGACTGTGGTCGGAGTCGCGCAGCATGTCGAGATCGACGCGCTGCGTGGATTGCGTGGCTGAATACAACGCCACCGGAATGTTTACCAACCCAAAACTAATCGCTCCTTTCCAAAGCGGCCTCATGTCAGAAATATGCGCTATTTTCAGGCGACGGGCGGGTAGGGAATTCCCTCTGCGCGCGCTCCGTTACGGTCGCGCCTCTGAAAGCATATGACCCTACCGAGCAGCGGTTCCGTTTGCCAACCGCCATCCCCTCGGCCACAATTGTCAGGTGAGTAAGCGGTATTACATCACAACGGCGATCGATTACGTCAATGGGCAGCCCCATTTGGGGCACGCCTATGAAAAGATCGTCGCCGACGTCATTGCCCGCTCCCACCGGAGCCTGGGGCAGGAGGTCTTTTTCCTTACCGGACTGGACGAGCACGGCCAAAAGGTCCAGCAATCGGCCCAAAAGGAAAACAAACCTGCGCAACAGTATTGCGATGAATTGGCAGCAAGCTGGAAGGCCTTTGCCGGCGAGCTTGGGCTGACGATTGACGACTTCGTGCGCACCACCGAGGCGCGTCACAAAACCGTGGTGCAAGCATTCCTTACAAAGCTGAATGCGGAAGGCCACGTCTATAAATCCAAATACCGCGGCTATTACTCGACGAAAGAAGAAACGTTTTTAACTGACCGCGACCGGCTGCCGGACGGAACGTTTCCTCCCATCTACGGGGAGGTGGTGGAGCTGGCGGAAGAGAATTATTGGTTTCGCCTCAAGGACCACCAGCAATGGCTGATCAATTACATCGAAGCACATCCTGACTTCGTCTATCCGGATATCCGGCGGAACGAAGTGCTCGGGTTCCTGAAAAACAACAAACTGGAAGATCTCTGCATCACCCGGCCGGCCTCGCGCCTGAGCTGGGGCATTCCGGTCCCCTTTGATTCCGAATATGTAACGTATGTATGGTTCGACGCCCTGGTGAATTATTTCACCATCGCGCAAGCGCATCCCTACCTTGAATTATGGCCGGCCGATACGCATGTGATCGGCAAAGACATCCTTAAATTCCATGCTGTCTATTGGCCGATCATGCTCAAAGCGGCCGCCCTGCCTTTGCCCAAACAAGTCGTCGTACATGGTTGGTGGCAAAAGGACGGCGAAAAACTCAGCAAAACCACCGGCAACATCGTGGAGCCGCTCGCAGTCATCAAAGAATGGGGCCTCGACGCGTTCCGCTATTATGTGGTGCGCGAACTGGACATTGGACCGGACGGGAATTGGACCGACGCCGGTTTCGCGGCGCGCTATCACGCAGAGCTGGCGAACGGCCTCGGCAATCTGGTGAACCGTTCGCTCTCGATGCTGAAGCGGTATCGCGACGGTATTGTCCCCGCGCGCTCCGATGAACTCGCGCCGGAAGTCGAAAAGACGGTCGCGGCGACAAAAGTGCATTTGACGGAGTATCGTTTGCAAGGCGCCTTGCAATCCATCTGGACGATCGTCAATCGCGCGAATCAATACGTCGACCAAACTGCGCCGTTCAAACTGGCGAAGGACCCTGCCCAGGCTAAACGCCTGGACGAAGTTCTCTACAATCTCGCGGAGACCTGCCGCATCCTCGCGATCCTGCTGTGGCCGTTTATCCCAGGCACAGCCGGTAAAATCTTTTCGCAACTGAACCTGAAGGGAGAACCGAACGCGTTCCGCGACGCGACGTGGGGCGGCCTCAGAGCCGGCCAAGCCATCGGCGATACCGCGCCTTTATTCCCTCGCAAGGACGCGTAGCAATTAATTTTCTTCGATCCGATAAAGGTGGGTTTTTGTTCGCACGTAAAGCGATTTGCCATCGGCGGCGGGCGAGGCCATGCACCCCGCCGCCAGTGTGTTCGTCGCTAACACGTTTAACGTGCGGCCCGGTTTGACGACCAGCGTGGGTCCTTCCTGGCTGAAGAAGTAGAGGCGGCCGTCACCGTAAATCGGCGAAGCCGCGTATTTCCCGCCGACGCGCTCAGTCCAAACGGTTTGGCCGCTCGCGGCTTCCAGGCAGGTGATGAAACTTTCGTCCGAGGCGGTATAAAGGAGCCCGTCCACGAGAATCGGCGACGCGTACTTGCCGACGCCTTTTTTGAGTTTCCACACAATAGCGGAATCGGTGACGTCGCCCGTCATGTCTGTCTTCACCGCCCAGAGCTCTCGTTTGTTGAAGCCAGTAACGATGAACGCAAGGCCGTTCTCGAACACGGGACGAGGCGCTACAGAATAGTCCTCGTGATGGACGCGCCAAATCTCGTGGCCGTCGCGCGGGTCGTAGCCATAGGCAGCCTTTGCGCCAGCGCTGATCATGTGCGGTTTTCCAGCGACGGTGACGATGAGTGGCGTGCTGTGGGCCTTGCGCAAATCACCATCCTTCGCCATTTGGCCCGGAACATTTTCGTCGTTCCATGCGACGGAACGATTAGTCTTCCAAACGGTCTTGCCTGTCTTCTTATCGAGCGCGACATGATATTGAAGATCGGCGCCGTCCATGGTGAGAATCACCAGGTTTTCAAACAGCACCACGGACGATGATGGTCCGCGATAATGGCGGCACGGCAAATCATCACGCTTCCACAATACTCTAGCCGTGCTCGCGTCCAGGCACGCTGTGCCGAATTTGCCGAAGTGAACATAAACCCGTCCGGGCTCGATCGCGCCGGAAGGCGTGGCGTACGTGTTCATTCCTTTCCCGTTGCCAAGCGACTCGGGATTATCGCTATGAAAAAGCTTCTCGTTGACGCGAACCCTTCCGGTCTCAGCTTCCACGCAAATCACAAAGAAGTCGTGCCCGTCCGGCGTGGCGGTAGTCAGCCAAACCTGGCCGCCCATGATGATGGGCGCCGAAATCCCCTGGTACGGAATTTCTGTTTTCCATTTAACGTTGTTCGTTTCGCTCCAATGCAGCGGCAGCGCGCTCTTTCCCGGCACATGCCCATCGCCGCGCGGACCACGGAATTCCGGCCAGTCGCCGCGCGCGGTCGAAACAGCGGCCGCGATCATTGCTAGAAGAAACTGAGCTTTCATTGCGGACGGATCATACACATTGGTTTCGATTGAATTCAATCACCGTGCTAACGTCAGGTCTTTAGGGAATGCGACCTTTGCGGGTAATGTTATTCGGTGGTTTTAGCGCGGCTTTGCTTGCGGCGGCCGCGATTGCCGAGCCCGTGTCATTCCGCAACGACGTCATGGCTGTGATTTCCAAGGCGGGTTGCAATGCGGGAACGTGCCACGGTAATGCCAATGGGAAGGCTGGATTCAAACTGTCCTTGCGCGGTGAAGATCCTGAGTGGGATTTCCGGATGCTTACCCGCGATGTGTTCAACCGCCGAACCAACCCCTTTGATCCGGACCAAAGTCTGATCCTGCTAAAAGCCACGGCGCAGATCGCGCATGAAGGCGGTGCTCGGTTCAAGAAAGACTCGGATGCGTACAAAACACTCCGCAAATGGATTACCGATGGGCTGGTGAATGATACCTCGACCGCGGCGGCTGTGACACGCCTTGAAGTAGCACCCAGCGATACCATCCTGATCGAGCCGACGAACACTCTGCGGTTGAATGCGCGTGCATTTTTTTCCGACGGAATGCAGCGTGACGTGACGTCGCTGGCTGTGTACGACCCCTCCAGCCAATTGGTGAAAGTCGACTTGGATGGGCTCGTGACCGCGACGAAGTTCGGCGAGGTCACCGTGATCGCCCGTTTTCTGGAACGCCAGGCACCTGTGCGGCTCGCGTTCGTGCCCGCGCGGCCGAACTTCGCGTGGGCAGCCCCCCGCCCGCGCAACTTCATCGATGAACACGTTTTCGGGAAATTGCGCGGTTTGCGCATGAACCCGTCCGGGTTATGTACCGATTCGGAATTTGTG
>DATENK010000801.1:0-6140 GCA_035275085.1 Verrucomicrobiia bacterium
GATGGATGTCTGGGAACACGCGTTCCTGCTCGACTATAAACCCGCTGAACGCCCAAAATACATTGAAGCGTTTTTCGCAAACATTGACTGGAGTGTAGTCGAAGGACGTCTGAAGGCGGAAGACGAATAGCCTGCGCCTCAATCGCGGTAGCTAGAGAATTCCGTCAATGAGTCAATGAAGATGAGGGCCAGGGGCATCCGACGCATGTCCTTGACGCTGCCAATCACTGTATTCACTTGCGGAGGTTTTCGACCGCGACGGCGCGGAAAAAAAATTTTGTGTTCACGGCCGCTGTTTGAGGTGACAGTAGCCACGCCAAAGCTATTACTGAGACTCCGGTTCACCTTTTGCTCGTTTCGGTGAGCTTTGTATGAATCGTTGCACGATACGCCCGTTCGTTATGCCATCAAGGCCGGAGGTGCGATGAACATAGTTGATTGGTTGCTACAAACTAATAGCGGCGTAGCGGGATTGCTTCTGAGGATCACTCTTGCAATCGTGATTTTCCCTCACGGCGCTCAGAAAGCGCTCGGCTGGTTCGGCGGCCACGGCTTCAAAGGCACCATGAAATATTTTACGAGCACGGGTATCCCTGCCATTTTCGCCTCTCTGGCGATCGCCGCGGAATTCCTCGGCCCCCTTGGCCTTGCAGTCGGGCTTCTGACCCGCATTGCGGCATTCGGCATTGCATGCGTGATGGTCGTCGCCATCATCACCGTCCACTTGCCGCACGGCTTTTTCATGGACTGGAACCGCGATCAAAAGGGCGAAGGATTCGAATATCACTTGCTCGCGCTCGGCATTGCAATCACTTTGATGATTGTCGGTGCGGGCGTCTGGTCGCTTGACGGAGTTCTGAGCAACCGGTCAATACGGTAAGCGCGGTGTGGATTTTTTTCAACAAGATTCTGGAAACCCATTGAACAGCACAAATCCAATGATAGCGTTTGACTAGAGCGGCGCTTCAACAGGCTCGCACATCTCTCCCAAGTCATTCGAGTTGCGCCACCTTTTACGCAGTCTCTCTCTTCGCCCGGCAGCAGAGGACTTTTCCAATGCGCTCGGTCCCTCAGTCCAACCGGAAACAACGAAAGCAGCGCCCCGCGGGTTTATCGTTGCCTGGGTCTTTGCTCTCGTTTTTATTTCCTCGAATACGCAGTCCGGTCAGCCCCAGACACCAGGTCATAACTGAGTGGTTTCCTGACATCCGCGATACTTTACTTAGTCATGTCGGGACGGAAGTCTCGCCGCCTTGAACCGTCGTTCCGATCTTCGAAAGGAGAAGGTGATGTCAATCGAATGGAATAAGGATGTCGATGTCGCATTGGCAAATGCACGATCCGGCAAGCGCCCCTTGTTGGTGGATTTCAACGCAGCGCCCATGTGAGGAGCTTGCGCTCGGCTGGATGCCGAGGTGTACCCCGACGCTCGGATCGAGAGCCTTATCAAAAATAAGTTCATTCCGGTCAAGATCCACATCAAAGAGCCGCCAAAAACCTTCGAACGCTTCGGCGCGCAATGGACGCCGACGATGCAAATCCTGGATCCTGACAGCACCAAGCGCCATCAGATCGAAGGTTTTCTGCCCGCGGACGATTTTCTTTCACAGCTCAAGCTTGGGCTCGCTCATTCCGCGTTCGCGCGGCAGTAGTGGAAAGAGGCGGAGAGCCGCTATGAAGATATCGTGAAGACACTGCCCGATTCGGATGCTGCTCCGGAGGCGCTCTATTGGCAGGGTGTGTCTCGCTATAAGAGCAGCGGTGACCCGACTGCGTTGCAGCAGACAGCAGACGCATTCAAGACCCGCTACCGCGAAAGCACATGGGCGAAGAAAGCTTCGGTGTGGGCCAAGTGATGAAATCAACAACCGAGGGGTGTCGCGGCGGCGCGCAACGACCAGGCAAGGTGGCCGTCCTGGAATAATTTCAGAGAAAGGAAAGAACAAGCAATGACGGACTACCGGTACTTGATTATCGGCGGTGGTATGACCGCGGCAGCCGCTGCGGATGGCATCCGGGAAGTCGATTCGACCGGCACCATCGGCCTGATCAGCGCGGAGCCGGACGCTCCTTACAACCGCCCTCCTCTCTCGAAGGCGCTTTGGAAGGGCGAGCCGTTGGAAACCATTTGGCGAAAGACGGAAAACAAACGAGTAGAGATGCACCTTTGCCGTATCGTCAAAGAGATTGTTCCTACGCAAAAACGTGTGGTGGACGACGAGGAAAAAGTTTTTACCTACGAAAAACTCTTATTGGCCACGGGCGGCAAGCCACGACGGCTTCCGTTCGGCGATGGCCAGATCATTTACTTCCGCACCCTGTCGGATTACCGGCGACTTCGGGCACTGACCGAAACGGGTCGGCGGTTTGCCGTGATTGGCGGCGGGTTTATAGGTTCGGAGATCGCTGCGGCGCTGGCTCTGAACGGGAAAGAAGTGGTGATGATCTTCCCCGGCAAGGATATTGGAGATCGCCTCTTCCCGCGTGCTCTCGCTGAGTTTGTGTCCAGCTTCTACAGGAACAAGGGCGTTGAGCTGTTGGCAGGCGAAAAGATTATTGGTTTGGAAGCCCGCGGCAACCAGCGTGTCTTGAAAACGAGTACTGACCGGGAAATCGTGGCGGACTGCGTGGTGGCGGGAGTTGGCATCGAGCCGAACGTCGAACTTGCCCAATCACTGGGCCTAAAGATAGAAAACGGAATCGTAGTAGACGAGTTCCTGCGCACCAGCCATCCCGACATCCATGCGGCAGGAGACGTTGCCGCATTCTACAGCCCCGCATTGGGAAAACGCATCCGAGTTGAACACGAGGACAACGCCAACTCCATGGGACGGTTGGCAGGTCGGAACATGGCGGGCAAGTCCGAGCCCTATGATCACCTACCGTTTTTTTACTCCGACATGTTCGATCTGGGATACGAAGCCGTCGGCGAAGTGGATTCACGGTTGGAGACGTTTGCCGACTGGAAGCGACCCAACGAGGAAGGCGTCATCTACTATTTAGAGAGCGGCCGGGTGCGCGGTGTGTTGTTGTGGAATGTGTGGGAGCAGGTGGAGGCCGCCCGTCAATTGATCGCCGAGCCTGGTCCATTCAAAGCCGAGGATCTTGAGGGACGATTGCCGGCTAAAACTTCCAGCCCAAAACCTGAATCATGAGCAAACAAACACAGGACATCATGCCGATGAGCCGCGAATTCAAAGTCGGCGATCATGTTGAGTGGAACTCGGAAGCGGGCCGTGTTCGGGGAACGATCAAGAAAAAGATCACTTCCGCCATCAAGTTTAAGACCTACACCGTCCGCGCCTCGCCGGCAGAACCGCAGTATTTGATCAAAAGCGACAAGACTGATCACATGGCGATGCACAAAGGTGCGGCTCTCAAGAAGCTCAGTAAAAGTAACCGCGCACCGGGGAAACGGCTAGCGCACCCGAAAAAGAAATGAAAGCTGGACGAAAACGAAAGAGAACCCTTTGTTAAACTCAGACGTTTGACCAGTTGATGAATACGCTTAAAGAGCAATGGCCGCGGGACGACTCGCCGGCACCGAGATCACGCTCGAGGCCAAGGCCTCGCTGCCGATTGACCTATGAAGCCCTTGAGAGCGCGTTATGATTCGGATCAAGCGCACATATGAACCTGCTGCTCGGGGAGATGGCCGGCGAATCCTGGTGGAACGTCTCTGGCCGCGAGGCATGGAGAAGGAAAGCCTCGAGGCCGATGCGTGGATGAAGGAAGTCGCCCCCAGCACGGAGCTGCGGAAATGGTTCGACCATCGGGTGGAGCGCTGGAAAAAGTTTCGCCAGCGCTACCGGGATGAACTGGACGCGAACCCCGGCGCCTGGAAACCCATCCTCGACGGAGCAAGGCGCGGTACGGTGACCCTGCTCTACAGCGCCCATGACACCGTTCACAACGGCGCTGCCGTGTTATGCGAATATCTAATGGAGCAAACGGCCGGACGCTCTCATCGCAGCGTTCGAAAACGAGCCCGACCACTCAGCACACGACACGCGTGAAAGGAGCCGTCAATGACGAAAGACGAACAGATGTATCCGCAGCCCACTCGGGACTTAGTGGAGCAGCGAAATCGTCTGGCACCCGGGCCGGCCGAGGCCTTTCAAGCCTTCAGCAAGCGCGTTTTTGCTGACGGTGCGCTTCCTGCGAAGACGAAGCAGTTGATCGCGGTTGCGGTTGCGCATGTGACGCAGTGCCCATACTGCATCCGCGGCCACACCACTGCAGCGATGCGGCATCAGGCAACGGCCGAGGAGATCATGGAAGCCATCTGGGTGGCCGCGGAAATGCGCGCGGGGGGCGCTTACGCTCATTCGGCCTTGGCTCTGGATACGATCGCGCACATTCAGTCACAAAAATAGGATGAGAGAGCGCCAGAGTCGCCATCATCGGCTGGAACGAATCGGACGCGCAATCCGTGACGTTGGTCGCGACGAGCTGGGGATTGAACATTGCGCCGGTCGTCGCTGGGCTCGGTAAATTCTTCAATTTGTAAGGACAGTCCCTCTGGTTCGATTACATTGAGGAAGGATTTATTCAAGCGGCGAACTCAAGCGGTTCTGGAAGAAGATGAGATACGGGGAGCGATGGTCCCCTCAAGCAAGTGAATTAAGTCAGGGAGGGTGAAGAGGAATCCCGGAATGATTACGAAAACGCTGGCGATTTCGACCGTTGCGGCCGGGCTGCTGTTCGGCATGCACTCGGCGTATGCGCAATCCGGCGCGGCCCTGCGCCAACCTCCAGCGAAAAAGGATATGACCTTCGATGTTCCAAAGCCCATGGAGGCCGAACATGATGAACTCCATTCCAATCTCGCCCGGTTGACCAAAGCTGGTGGACGGACCGGCGAGGCGGCCAAGTCCGTGGCAAAGGTCCTGGACCCTCACTTCGCGAACGAGAATGCATATGCCCTGCCTCCGCTCGGCCTGTTGGCACTGCTGTCCCGGGGCAAGTTCGAATGCAATATGACCGACGTTTTGAAAATGACGGACAAGCTCGAAGCCGAGATGCCGACCATGCTTTCCGAGCACAAAGAGAGCGCGGCCGCGTTAAAAAACCTGAAGGACGCCACAATGGCTGAAAACAAGCCGGCGGGCGTGCAGTTTGCCGAGCACCTTGCAGCGCACGCGCAAACAGAGGAGGAGATCACACATCCGACGGCATTACTGATTGGACGGTATGTGAAAAGCAGCTACGGAGTGTGCGCGCTGATCGCCGCCGGATGTCCGAAATCGTTCGATTGCGAGACTGCTGCAGGTTTCCGCGTCCCGCATTGACTTCGACATACCCGGATGCGGCAGGCGATTATCGTCGCGGGTCATAAAGGAGGCGACGAGACGATCCAGGAGGTTTTATGGGGCAGTCTGAGAATTAAGGTGTCAAAGGATAAAAAATCTGCGGTTCTTCGAGTTCGTCGGCTTGCCGGAAAAAGGCTTACATTCGTGCTGGAAGCGGAAGATGAAACGCTGCGAGAATTTGCCGAAGAGTCCAGCACCGGCAGAGCGGCCAAGACGCTGGTAAAGCAGGGACCACTGCGGATTACATTGGTGGCTCTGAAAAAAGGTTCTGTGCTTCCCCCGCATCACGTAGAAGGCCCGATTAGTATCCAGACTCTTCGTGGCTGTCTGAGGCTCACGACCGAGAGGGGAGACATGGATATTCCGGAAGGGAACCTCATAGCCTTGGGCCCGGGTGTCGTGCATTCGGCAGATGCGCGTGAGGACTGCGCGATACTACTTACGTTCGCGATGCCGTGAGAACCGCAACGGACAATTTTGTGATCGACGGCGGCCGGCGAGTGCTGATGCCGAACCCAGCGATGCTCATGCTGGGTAGTATAACTATCTGGTGTCTTCGCGGCCGTCATGGCCGTGCATTGGACGCGCGGCTTTTGCATCACGTGCACGGTAGCCAGAAACGCGAGGGATACAAAGTACTACTTGCTTGTGCCAGGTACGCCACGCTGTGTCATGCGCAGTATCGCCTCATCTCTCAATAGCGTTCTCGCACCGCCGCCGGAACTGCATTGTGATAGCCGAAGTATCTTCACTTGAATGCTGAGGCCTGAAAGGAGGCGGTCATGACCACAGACGCAAGCGCCGTCACGCACGCTCTGCCCGGACCAT
>DATENK010000802.1:0-10584 GCA_035275085.1 Verrucomicrobiia bacterium
CGGCTTGCAGGACATTCATCCGCCGGTCGCAGTGGCAACCGCCTATGAATCATACGCCGGGGCGCGACAAACCTATCAAGCGAAGATTCGCGCGGCTGAGGCGCATAAGGTGCAGACCAATGCACTAGCGGCGGCGGAAGCGTTGCGACGCCGGCGCGTAGCTGAGGGCGATCGCGAGCGGATCCAGGCAGTCGCCATCGCGCGCGCTGGAAATTTCACGAATCAAATCCCGGCTTACAAAGCCGAACCGTCGGTTTACAAAATGCGCGGCTACCTTGCCACGCTTTCACGCGCGGGCGGAAGTGCGCGCAAAATTGTGGTAGCGGCGACGAATGCGCAGGATGTCTTCATGTTAAACCTGGAAGAGAAATTCAATTCGGGCCTGCTAAGCCAGCCGCTGCCCGCGCAATAAATTTATGAAATATAATTCGGTAACCATTGCGATCGGGGCGTTGCTCCTGCTCATTTTCGCGACGCTCTTGTTCGTGTTTCAGGTGCGTACCACGGAAGTCGCGGTAATCACGACCTTTGGGCGGCCGACGCGGAATATCGAAACGCCGGGCGCATACGCCAAATGGCCGTGGCCCATCCAAAAGGTCCATAAAGTGGACCAACGCGTTCACAACTTTGAGAGCTTCGAGCAAGTGCTGACCTCGGACGGATTCAACTTGCTGCTCAGCGTTTATGTGGGCTGGAATATCAACGACCCGAAACTGTTCTTCCCACGTTTTGGCGGCGCTGAAAGCAAGGCGCAGATGAGTCTCGAAGGCCTGGTGCGCAACGCCTACAGCGGTGTCGTAGGCCGGCACCCCTTTTCACACTTCGTTTCGGCGGAGGAAAAGGAACTGCAATTTTCGAATATCGAAAACGAGATGCTGCAGCGCATCCAGGCGGACGTTCAGGCGAACAATTACGGCATTCAGATCAAATTCCTCGGGATCAAAAAGATCCAGTTGCCCGAGAGTGTGACCAAGCTCGTCTTCGAGCGGATGCAGTCGGAGCGGAAGGTCCTGGTCAGCCGCATCGAGAACGAAGGCGAAAGAGAAGCCTCGACGATCCGGTCGGCCGCGGATCTGGAGAGCCAGAAACTGCTGGCAGAAGCCGAAGCCGATGCCACCCGCATCCGCGGTTTGGGCGATCTGGAAGCGGCGAAATCTTATGAAGCATTTAAGCAGGAGCCCGCGCTGGCCAATTACTTATTGCAGCTCGCCGGCCTGGAGAATTTTCTCAAAGAGCGTGCCACGTTGATTCTTGATCTCGATACCGCGCCGCTGAATCTATTGAAGGACCCGAACATTCGCATGCAAAAGTGATGACGACCGAGGAAATCAAATTAACGCCTTCGCGCCGCCCCGCGCCGGTCGAACCACCTGCGCCGCCGGAAATGCCGGACGATTCAAGCTCGCAGGCGCTATCGGATGCGTTGCGCAGCAGCTTTGCCATCATTCGCGTGCTGATGATTGGCCTGCTGCTGGTTTTTCTTGGCTCCGGATTCTTCACAGTCGGGCCGCAGGAGAAGGCGGTTATTCTCCGATTCGGCAAACCAGTTGGAGAAGCCGACAAGATGCTGTTGGGCCCAGGGGCGCATTGGGCTTTCCCTTATCCGATCGATGAGGTCGTTAAAATTCCGGTGGGCGTGATGCAGACGGTGCGCTCGAGTGTCGGGTGGTATGCCACGACTCCGGCGCTGGAAGCTTCCGGGAAAGAACCGCCGCCGGAGCCGTCGCTCAATCCCGCGCGGGACAGTTACCTGCTGACCGGCGATGCTAATGTGATCCACGTGCGCGGCAATCTCGCGTATCGCATTCGCGAACCGGGATTGCAGTATGCATTTGGATTTTCAGAGGCGTCGAACGCGGTCCAGAACGCCTTCAACAGCGCGATGGTTTACGCGGTATCGCGTTATCAGGTGGACGATGTCTTGACGCGCGACTTCGCGGGTTTCCGCGAACTCGTTCAGCGGCGCATGGGCGACCTGATCCAGCAGCAGCAACTTGGAATTGTGGTCGATCAGATTGATCTGCAGGCCATTCCGCCACGCCAGTTGAAGGATCAGTTCAATGCGGTGGCTGAAGCTGAGGCGCGTCGCGGCAACACGTTGAATAAGGCGCGCGAATATGAGAGCCAGACGATCAATTCGGCGCGCGCGAATGCCAATGGCCGACGAGCGATGGCCGAAGCCGACCGCACGCGCGTGGTGCAATCGGTGGCGGCCGAAGCTGAGCGGTTCACTCATTTGCTGCCGCAGTATCGGAGTAATCCAGATTTGTTCATGCGCCAATATCGCAGCGAGACCATCCAGCGTGTGTGGACGAATGCGCAGGAAAAGTGGATTTTGCCGCCAGGAGAACACCGGCTCCAATTGGATCGGCAACCGCCCAAATTAAGAACGTTCTCTCCGCTGCAGCAGGGGGAGGACAAACACTAGTATGCAAGTCACGTCTTTATTGAGTCACCGCGAATCACCGCACGATCACGATCATGATCACGATCATATAGGCAGTCATGAATCGTGCTCCGTGTGCGGCCACGATCACGAACACACATCCGTGCGCGTGTTCCAATTGGCGATCGGCATTTTGTTTGTCATTAATGCGTATTTGGTGGATTGGCTGGTCGACCAGGCGACGATGGTCGCCAGTGCCAGCGCGATGTTAGGCGCTATTATCCTGGGCTATCCGATCATGCGAACCGCCTTCAAAGATTTGAAGCGCGGCACATTGAGCATTAATGAGTTGGTGGCAATCGCGGTGCTCGCGAGTTTCGCTTCCGGCGATTACAAGACCGCGGGCGTGGTCGCATTCTTCATGTTGGTCGGAGAAATTATTGAAACCAGCACGGCTGCCCGCGCGCGCGATTCCATCGAATCATTGATCAAGCTCACGCCGACCAAGGCGCGACGCATCACCGGGAACGGGGAAGAGGAAGTTGCGGCCAAGGATCTGGGCATTGGCGATGTGATCCGCATTCGTCCGGGAGACAATGTTCCCGCGGACGGCGTAATCGTGAACGGGCAGGGCTCGTTCAACCAGGCCAACATCACGGGTGAATCGCTGCCGGTGGATAAAAAATCGGGTGACGATGTGTTCGCGGGCACGCAGAACCTCACGGGAGTGCTCGAAGTAAAGGTCTCGCGAGCCGGACAAGACACGACCCTGGGCAAGGTGCGCGAGCTGATCCTGGCCGCGGAAAAAACCAAATTGCCGATCATGCGAATCATCGACCAGTACATGGTGTATTACACGCCCCTGGTGCTCGTGCTCGGCGCCCTCGTGTGGGCATTCACAAAGGACTTGAACCGCGTCATTTCAGTGTTGGTGGTTTCGTGTCCGTGCGCTTTCATCCTCGCAACGCCGACTGCGATGGTGGCCGCCCTTTCCGCCGCGGCGCGTTTGGGAATTCTGATTAAAAACGTGAGCGACATCGAACTCGCTGCACGCATCAACGCGTTCATCTTTGACAAGACGGGCACGCTCACCACCGGCAAACTCGCGGTGAGTCGTCTTGCGCCCGCGAGCGGTGTTGCCCCCGCCGAATTGTTGCGCATGGCCGCATCCGCCGAAAAGTACAGCAATCATCCGACGGCCAAGGCGCTGGCGCAGCTCGCACAGGAAGCGGGTGTGCCCTTGTCCGAGCCTGCGAATTTCGCCGAGACGGCGGGGCGCGGTGTGAAAGCGCAGGTCGATGGCAAGACGGTGATGGTCGGGCGCGCGCAATGGCTGAAGGACAACGGGCTAGGGGATGATTTCGTGAAGGCCGTGGACCTGAACGAGACCGAAGGGTTCAGCCTAATTTTTGTTTCGGCAAACAGCAAATTCATCGGGTGGCTTGGACTTGAAGACCAAACGCGCGCGGAGGCACGCGAAGCGCTCGCGGACCTGAAAGAAGCGGGCGTGCGGCGCATCGCAATGGTGTCCGGTGACCGGCAGCCCGTCGCCAGCCGGGTGGCGCGCGAGATCGGCTGCGAGGAAGTGGCGGGCGATTGCCTGCCACAGGACAAGGTGGATTACGTCCGCAAAACCAAGGGTCGCAGCTATCGCGTGGCGGTAGTCGGCGATGGCGTCAATGACGCGCCCGCCCTGGCCGCCGGAGACATTGGGATTGCGATGGGTGCAGCCGGCAGCGAAGTGGCGATCCACAGCGCCACCATTGCGCTGATGAACAATGATTTACGCCGCCTGCCGTTCCTGGTTCGGCTATCGCGCAGCACGCGCGGGGTGATCAACCAGAACTTTTTGTTCGGCGTCGCATTCATTATCGGTGGCCTTACTCTGGCCGCATTCGGGAAGATTAATCCGATCGTTGCCGCGATCATGCACAATGCCGGCTCGCTGATCGTGATCTTCAATAGCGCACGGCTTGTACGGCAGGGCGAGGAAATGGAACCGTATCAGGCGCCTGTCGCGCCCAGGCCGACTGACACTGACGGCAAACACGATTCGCCGGCGCAACTCGCGCCGCAGACTGCCTGATGAGTAATTCTGCAGAGGTGGTGGTCGCCGTTCGGGGGCTAACGAAGATTTTCAAGGATTTTTGGGGCCGCCCCAAAGCACGCGCGGTGGACAACGTGGATTTCGAGGTCCGCCGCGGCGAGGTATTCGGATTGCTGGGCCCAAACGGCTCCGGGAAGTCCACGACGGTCAAAATGTTGTTAGGTCTTTTGTATCCTACGCGCGGCCATATCGAAGTCTTTGGGCGTTCGCCACGCCATGTGGCTACGAAGTCGCGCATTGGCTATCTGCCGGAGGAGTCGTACCTCTATCGGTACCTGGATTCGCGCGAGACGCTGGATTTCTTTGGCAAACTCTTCAGCCTTCAATCGAAGGAACGTGACAATCGTATCGAACAACTGCTCGACATGGTTGGGCTCGCGCAAACCCGCACCCGTGCTGTCGGTGAGTTCTCCAAGGGTATGCAGCGGCGCATCGGCCTGGCACAGGCGCTAATTAACGACCCTGATCTTGTGATTCTTGATGAACCCACCTCGGGCCTGGACCCGATCGGCTGCCGCGAGGTCAAAGACCTGATCCTTGCCTTGGCGGACCGCGGCAAAACCGTGATCCTGAGCAGCCATTTGCTTTCGGACGTGGAGGACGTTTGCGATCGCGTGGTAATCCTGTACGGCGGACGTGTGCAGGCGATGGGCACGCTGAAGGAATTGCTGAGCAAGCCGGACACCATTCGCATTACCGCACCGGTGTTGCCGCGGGAAAAGCTCGAACGCGTTCTGGAGCTCATCCGGTCGGATGTCGCCGCTGACAAAGTTCGGATCGATAACCCAACCCAAAATCTGGAGAGCTACTTTTTGGACGTGGTGCAGAAAGCGCGCGAGAGTGCCGAGACTTCGGGCGCCACGTCCGGGCATAAAGTTGCGGCGTATTTGCGCGGGGACGGCGAAACTTCCGCGCGCGAGAAGATTTTGGAGCGGCTCACGGCTCCGATCGTCCCGAAAACGACGTCGGGACCCCCCGAGCCTGCCACGGCGGTGAATGAGGCAAAGCTTAGCGCGCTCGCACGAACAACGCCCGCACCCGCGCCTTCTCCAGAACCGGCGAAACAGGCGGACCTTTCAGCAGCGAACGAGAAACTCAGGGCGCTAACAGAAAAGAAGCAATGATGAATGAATGTCCAATGATCAGGGAATACCCAAGCAGCAATAGGCGGCTTGCGACGTTGGACATTCCGTGGGCATTGGACATTCGCCATTGGTCATTCTGCCCATGAGCCGGATTTTCGCCATCGCCCAGCTTACCTGGAAGGCGGCTTTTCGTTTCCGGCTGTTTTGGGTGTTAACCACTTTGCTGCTCGGCAGCGTGGTCGTCCTTCCGTTGCTGATCAAACATGACGGCACTGCACGCGGGTTCACACAGATACTGCTCACCTATTCGCTTATGACGATTACCGCGCTGCTCGGCTTCGCAACCCTGTGGCTGGCTTGCGGAACTTTGGCGCGTGACATCGAAGATTGCCAAATGCAGGTGGTTTGTGTGAAACCCATCGCGCGGTGGGAAATTTGGCTCGGGAAGTGGCTTGGGATTACGTTTCTGAATCTTGTGTTGCTTGCCGTTGCCGCTGGGGGGCTTTATGCGCTGCTCCAATTCCGCGCGCGTCAGCTTCCGCCCGACCAGCAGCGAGTGCTGCGGAACGAAATCTTCGTCGCGCGCGCGGGAATAAAGGAACGCCCGCCGGAAATTGATAACTATGTCGAGCAACTCTTTCAGGAACGCATCAAAGAAACCCCGGTGCCAGCCGAGGATCAGCCGCAAGTGCGCAAAAACATTCGCGAACAGGTTCTGGCGCACTTGCAAATTGTCGGCCCGGGTTTTCAGCGCTTTTGGAATCTCGATCTGGGGATCCGAAAGAACTTTCTGCGCGACCAACCGCTTTTCGCCCGCTTGAAATTCTTCGCGGCGCAGACAAACGCGCTTGGTACTTACGAGGGCACGCTCGCGCTGGGCGACCCGCGAAATCCGGCGGCGCGGGTCATTCCGGTGAGTCTTGCGGCGGAGACGTTTCACGAATTTGAAGTGCCCGCCAACGTGTTCGACGAGCAGGGCAGGGTAATGATCGCCTTCGCGAATGGCTCCAGCACAGCTTTGTTGTTTCCGTTGGATGAAGGCATGGAACTGCTGTATCGCGAAGGCGGCTTTGCGCTGAATTTTACGCGTGGGGCAGCGATGATTCTGTTCTGGCTCGCGCTCCTCGCGGCCCTTGGATTGGCTTCAGCGAGCTTCCTGTCGTTTCCCGTGGCGGCATTCTTTTCATTTACGCTGCTCGTTATCGTTCTCGGCAGCGGCAGCATTTCCATGGCCGTCGATGAGGGGTATGCTATCCGGCCGAGTGAGGACATGACCACTGGCCTACGATTTCTGAATTTCGCCCTGATGCAGTTCTTCAAAGGCGTCCTCGGCCTGGTGCGCCTGGTGGAAACTTTCGCCCCCATAGACGCCCTGAGCACCGGACGAAGCATCACCTGGATGCAACTGGGTCGCGGATTCGCGCAAGTGGTGCTGCTGATGGGCGGACTACTGGCGATCGGCGGGATTTACATGTTTACGCGCCGTGAGTTGGCGACGGCCCAGGGCACACAATGAATCGCAGAGCATATAAGGTTCTGTTGCTCGTTCTCCTGGCAGCGCTTTTGGCGGGAGCCGGACAATTTCAACGACTCGTTAACCAGGAGCGCACTGCGCCTGAACTGGGCTTGAGCCGGGTCGCGGACCTGGGCTCGAATGCGCCGCCCGTGCTGGCCTTCACAACGGTGGCGCTCGGCGGATTCCGCGGAATCATTGCCAGCGTGCTATGGATTCGCGCGAACGAACTGCAGAATGATGGCAAATTCTTCGAAATGGCGCAGCTCGCGGATTGGATCACCAAACTGCAGCCTACATTCACGCAAGTGTGGATCATTCACGCCTGGAACATGGCTTTTAACATCTCCATAAAATTTTCGGACCCCGCTGACCGGTGGCGCTGGGTGGAGCGTGGCATCGAATTGCTTCGCGATTCCGGATTGCGCTACAACCCAACTGCGTCCCTCATGTATCGCGAACTCGGCTGGTTGTTCCAATTCAAGATGGGGCAGAACCTTGATGACGCACACCGCTTTTACAAAGGCGCATGGGCCAAAGAAATGAACGCGTTGTTTGGCGGTCCGCGCCCAAACTTCGAGGAACTGCTGCATCCGCCGACCCCCGAAGCCCAACACCGGGTGCAGTTGCTTCGAGATAAGTATAAGATGGATCTCGGGATCATGCAGGAGGTGGATAGGCTGTATGGGCCGCTGGAATGGCGGCTGCCTGAGGCGCACGCGATTTATTGGGCAAGCGTCGGCCTGAAAAACTGCAAGGATAAAGATCTGATTACGCTGCGCCGCGTCGTTTATCAGTCCATGCTTCTCAGCGTCCTGCGCGGGAAGATTCTTTACTTTGACACGGATGGCTCGCCCGTCACCGGGCCGAATCTGGATCGCGCGGAACTTGCCAATGAAACGTATTTGCGGATGAGCACGGAAGATCCGGAGCAGGCGTTTGCGATTATTATGGCGCATCGCAATTTTTTGCGGGAAATGGTCTACCATTTGTACACCTACAACCGACTGGCCGAAGCGGAAAAATGGTTCAAGCAGTTAAAGGATCGTTATCCGGATGCGGTCCGTGGGGACCCTACGATGGAGGAGTTTGCGCTCGCTCGATTCACTGATAATGCTGCCGATCTATCCGGTGACCGTGTCACGGTGGTGCTCACCGGCCTGGTGCATCAATACTACGTGAGTTTGGCGCTGGATGACGACAAACGGGCGGCCGGGTTCAATCGCATGGCAGAGCACCTTTATAACCTCAACGAAAAGCGAATTCGCACTCGCCATGATCCGCTGAAAACACCATCGCTGGACAAGATCAAGGAGAATTGGCTAAAGGAAATCCTGGATCCGAATAAAGAGCTTTTGCCGATCGAGTTGATCGCGCGCTTGCGGACGCGCCTAAACCTCCCGGTTGACGAAAAATCAAATAACAAACCCGCGAACACCGCGGAGGTCAAACCTTGAACGCGCGCTTAACGAAATCGCGGATCACGGACAGCTCCTCCTCACCTGCGATTGTGTGCCCCTTATCAAACTCGCGCCACTCAACATCGAGCCCTGCGGCCTTGAACAGTTCGACCTGCTTCTTCACCGCATCGAACGGGATCAGTGGATCGGCCGTTCCATGGGTAATCAGAAACCGCTGTTCGCGGGCGGACGAAGAGAGCTCGTTCAGCGCCTGTTTTTCGTTATGCGCATAGCCACTGATTCCAACCAGCCCTGCCAGGCGATGCGGATAACGCAAACCCGCCTCCCACGTCATCAGGCATCCTTGTGAAAACCCGGAAACAATTGTCTGTTCCGTTGGGAAGCCTTTTCCCCGCAGCTCATCAAGCAATGCGAACAACAGCTTCCGGCTGCGCAAAATCCCCGGTTCCGGGTCGCGCCCAAAGTCATACCACGAGAAGCCCTGGTAGTATCGGTCCGGCGCGTTCACTAGCAGATAGTTCAGCCACGGAAATTCCATCGCGCCTGGCAACCAGCGAAAGCCGGCAACCGAATCTCCCAGACCGTGCAGGACGAGCATCAGGCGTTTCGATTCCCGATCTTCGGCCGCATAAGACTCTGTTTGTAACACGCCGTCTATTCAATGCCACAACCGCGTTAGAATCAAGGGGACTGCTATGACGACGCCCGGCCTAGAATCCGCCCGCGACATTTACCTGCGCATCGTTGCGAATATCGAGCGCGTCATGCGCGGCCAATCCGAGTCCCTCCCGCGCATCATGGCGGCATTTGCCACTGGTGGACACGTCTTGCTAGAGGATTATCCGGGCACAGGCAAAACGACCCTGGCCAAGGCGCTGGCGCGGTCGATCGATGCGCAGTTCAAGCGCATTCAATTTACGCCCGATCTGTTGCCGTCTGACATTTTGGGGGTTTCCATCTTCGATCAGCGGGAGCGCGTATTCCAATTTCATGAGGGCCCCGTCTTCACGAATATTCTGCTGGCGGATGAAATCAACCGAGCTTCACCTCGCACCCAATCCGCTTTGTTGGAAGCGATGGGCGAAAACCAGGTCAGCACCGATGGGCAATGCCGGCTGTTGCCCGAAGTCTTTTTTGTGATCGCCACGCAGAACCCGGTTGAATTTCGCGGCACGTATCCCTTGCCTGAAGCACAAATGGATCGCTTCGCCATCCAGTCCCGACTCGGCTACGTTTCGGCCGACGACGAAGTCGCTATTCTGTCCGACCAGGCTGATTCTCACCCGGTGGACGACCTTCGTCCGTGTGTGAATGCGCAGGACATGGTCCGCTTGCGCGAAGCGGTAAAAACGATTCGCATTAGCGACGAAATCAAGCGTTACATGGTCGATCTGGTCGGCGCAACGCGGTCGATGCCCGGTGTGCAACTGGGCGCCAGCCCGCGCGCTTCGCTGACGCTGATGAGGGTCGCGCAAGCGATTGCCTTATTCGACGGCCGCGCCTTCGTGACGCCCGATGACGTGCAATCTATCGCCATCCCAGTCATTGCCCACCGACTCTTGCTCGACCCTCAATCGCGCTTCTCCGGCCTAACGGCGAGCGCCATCGTTGACGAAGTGCGGAAGAAAGTTTCGGCACCCGCGTAGGCTGCGGTCCCGGCCCCTAATCATTTTTCGCCAAAAACCCACAGGTGCGATTCGGTGCGCACATACAGCTTGTCTTCGACGATTGCGGGAGTGGCCTGGATGCGTTCTCCGATACCATTGCGCGCCCTTACTTCAAGTGCATCGGCCGCCGCAATCACGGTGACAACGCCGCGCGTGGAAGCAAAAAACACATGACCATTGGCGGCGATTGGGGATGCGTAATATTCTCCGTCTGCGTTCAGCCGCTCCTGCTCGAATAATGGATCGCCTGTCTTTTGCGAATAAGCCGTCACGCGGCCGCCGTCCTGCACAGCATAGATGCGCCCGCGGTAAAAAAGCGGCGAGGCGACAGGCGCTACGCCGCGCTTGTTCTTCCAGGCTATGTGCGTCGCGGTAATGTCGCCCGATCCTGGCGCTCGGAGCGCA
>DATENK010000803.1:0-4267 GCA_035275085.1 Verrucomicrobiia bacterium
ACGGCAAGACCATCCTTGACACCGACGTCAACAAAGTCACTGATCCGGCGAAGATCACCCACCATCCCGGCATGTTCCGCGATCGCGGCCACCTGGGCTTCCTCGGGCACAACGACTATATCGAGTTCCGTAACATCCGCATCAAGGAGCTTCCCACCGTCGAGAAGGACAACACGCCGCCCGAAGGTTTCACCGCGCTCTTCAACGGCCACGACCTTACGAATTGGAAAGGCCTGCTCGCCGGCCCGAACGATAATCCCGCCAAGCGCGCCAAACTTTCTCCCGAGCAACTCCAAAAAGCCCAGGCGGAAGCCGACGACAGCATGCGCAAGCATTGGAAAGTTGCCGATGGCGCGCTGGAGTTCGATGGTAAAGGACGCAGCCTGGCCACGGTAAAGGATTACGGCAATTTCGAGATGCTGGTCGATTGGAAAATCCTTCCCAAAGGCGACAGCGGCATCTATTTGCGCGGCTCGCCGCAAGTGCAGATTTGGGACGCAACCGACACGGGGAACAAACGCAACAAGCTTGGTTCCGGCGGATTGTTTAATAACCAAAAGGCCCCGGCGGATCCCGTCAAGATGGCCGACAAACCGGTCGGCGAATGGAACCGTTTTCGTATCGTCATGGTCGGTGAAAAGGTCCACGTGTTCCTGAACAACGAACTCGTCGTCAACAACACAACCCTCGAAAACTATTGGGAGCGCGACAAACCCATCTATCCCACGGGCCAAATCGAACTCCAGAACCACGGCAACAATCTGTGGTTTAAGAACATCTATATCCGCGAACTGCCGGGAATCTGATTCATGATCACACGTCGTTATTTCATCGGCAGCCTGGCCGTCCTATCGGTTTCAGCAGCTTACGCCCGCAAACTTTCCGCCAACGACAAGCTGAACATTGGTGTGATCGGCGTCGCCGGCCGCGGTGGCGAAGACCTCAACGGCGTCTCCAGCCAGAACATCGTTGCCCTGTGCGACGTGGACGAGAAAAACCTGGCTGCTGCCGGCACGAAGTATCCGTCCGCCAAAACCTACAATGATTTTCGGCGCCTGATGGACCAAAAGGACATCGACGCGATTGTTGTTGGAACGCCCGACCACACGCACGCGGTCGCTTGCGTCGCCGCGCTCAAGAGTGGCCGCCACCTATATTGCGAAAAGCCACTCACCCGCACTCTTTCCGAATGCCGCCGTGTCCGCGAGCTCGCCGCGAAGCAAAAGCTCGTGACGCAACTTGGCACCCAAATCCACGCCGGCACAAATTATCGCCGCGTCGTCGAACTCGTCCAAAGCGGCACGATTGGGCCAATTGAGGAAGTCCATGTTTGGGTGAACGCCACTTACGGCGGCAAAAAGAAGCCGCGGTACGGTCCGGAAAAGCCGCCCCAGCTCCATTGGGATTTGTGGCTCGGCCCGCTCCCGGACATGCCGTATAGCCCGGAATACGTCCCATTTCTTTGGAGGCATTGGTGGGCATTCGGCGGTGGGGCGCTCGCTGACTTTGGCTGTCACTACATGGACTTGCCGCACTGGGCCCTCGACCTGCGCTACCCCACGAGTTGCGAACCCGTCGCGGGTCCGCCGGTGGACCCGGATTCGCCGCCCCCGTGGCTGATCGTGCGTTACCAACACCCCGCGCGCGGCGATAAACCGCCCGTCAAACTCACGTGGTACCATGGCGGCAAACAACCGGATCTGCTCACACCCGAGCAGGCCGCCAAATGGAAAAGCGGCGTCCTGTTCATCGGCAAGAAAGGCATGATCATGGCCGATTACGGCAGGCACGTGCTGCTGCCGGAGAAAGACTTCGAAGGCTTCGTGCCGCCTCAACCCTTTATCAAGGATTCCATCGGCCACCACATGGAATGGATCGAAGCCTGCAAGACCGGCGGGCCTACCACGTGCAATTTCGATTACTCAGGCGCACTCACCGAAACGGCTTTGCTCGGCAACGTCGCGTATCGCGTCGGCAGGAGACTTGATTGGGATGCCAAAAAGCTGCGCGCTACCAACGCCCGCGAAGCCGACGAATACATCCAGCACTATTACCGCAAGGGATGGAAGTTGGGGTAACCACACGTCAACGACGCATCAGCCGTGGTAGCACGAACCAAAGGACCATGATACTGGTGAACAGAGCGGCTGCCAGTACCGGCACTACTGGCCCAGGATAAATGATGTGACCGACCAGGTAAAAGTCGATGCAGATGCTGACCGCCAGAGGCGCCATGCTCGCCAGTAGCAGGCGGCTCGCAAAAGTAACGAACGTGGTTGTGACCTCGCGCGGGCCGCGTTGCCGGTGGTAAGCCGCCGGCGCCATAATGAGGGCGATTGCAATCGCGAGCAACCCGATGGCGATCAGGTGCAACCGTTGCTCGGCAATGGTCAGCTTCTGAGAAAAACCCTCATTAAAGACCACCACCAGTTGAAAACCGAACAGCGCCTGAATGCCAGGAAGCACCGTCCGACATTCCTCGAGCAGGTATTGAGCGGCTTTCGAAAGCGGGACCTGTTCACGTTCGACCCGTTCATCCATATAGGTGCTTATATAGGCTGGACGCGCGTCAAAACCAATAGAGTTTAGCCCCTCGGGATACTTGACTCTCAGCCGTTTTCAGGCAAAAATGAGCCTGACTTGCCCCCTTACAGATGAGTCAGAGCGCAAAGAAAGTGTTGTTGGTAGACGATTCAGATGCCGACGCTTATCTCATCTCGACCCTGGTTGGGCAAACGGAGGGGCTGAAGCTGGTCTGGCGTGCAAGCGATGGCCATTCCGCCATGATGTATCTGGACGGGATCGGCGGCTTTCGCGATCGTAGCAAATTCCCGGTGCCTGACGTGGTGCTGTTGGACTTGAACATGCCCAATGGGAACGGTTACGAAGTGCTCGAGCAGCTCAAAACGCGCTCTGAAAAACCGAAGGTCGTCATTCTGACCTGTTGCGATGACCCGGTGGCCGAGCGCAAAGCAATGGACTTAGGAGCTGATGCTTTCAAGGTAAAGCCATATGAGGTGCTGCAGTACGGGCAATTAATTCAATGGCTGCGTTCATGGCTTGACGAAGACGGAGCCCCTGAAAGTAGCTTGCTTACTAAAATCTTGAAAGCTTAGTAGTCGTACAACGTTGAATCGCGGGTATACCCACGACCGAAACCACCGCTGCCCTCGTCGTCCTCATCCTCTCCCCCTGCGGTGCCGAAGGCCTGCTCCAGGATCGGGCCCATATCTTCTTCGATCTTTTCCGGATCTTCGCCCGCTTCGAGCCGTTTGATCGCCGTGTCCAACTCCGCAGGCATCGTCCCAGGCGGCATCAGGTCCTTCATTCTCCTGATCATATGCGCCATGTGCCGCGGATTGTTCTCGTCCAAGTGCTCCATGTCGCGTTCGAGCTCGCTCATCGCGCGCAGCGTGCGCGGATCGTCAAACTCCTCCGGAGAATCGGCCCCTTCGGACGCCCCGGCTTCGGCGGACTTGGCCGAACCGCTCAGCGCAGCGAAGTGGCTCATTTGGCGCGCCAGCTTTTTGTTGCCGCATTTGGGGCAACTTGGCGAGCGCTCCGGGTTAACGCGCTTGGAAAGGAAGCTGTAAATCACCCGGCATTGCGGACACGCAAATTCGTAGATCGGCATAAGCCGTTACTTCATGCGATCGAAGTTCTTCTTGAGAATCTGCCAATCCTTCAGGCCCTTGAACTTCTCCTGGACGGTCGCGTTGATCTTCGCTTCCAAAGCGTTCTTGGTCGGGCGATTGACGTTGTAAAAGACCCCAAAATACCCGGGGAACGAGGCATCGGCCAGCTTATAGGCCGCCATCTCATCAGTTACATCGTGCTCCGGCGGCACCAGATTGAACACGCCGCCTTTGCGCGGATTCGAGGCGTCGAAGGCGCCCTCATAAAACTCAACGCATTCGCTCAAGCATTCGATAACGCTAAACCCATCATGGTCCATCGCGGCTTCCATCATCTGCAGGACATGATTGGGATTCGTATGGGTCGTACGCGCGATAAATGTCGCGCCCGCCGACACCAATTGTTTCATCGGGTTGATCGGATAATCAACCGCGCCCCAGGTGTCGGTCTTGCTCTTGAAACCCTGCGGCGACGTCGGAGACGTTTGCTTCTTGGTCAGACCATAGACCCAATTGTCCATGATCACGTAAGTCATCTTGATGTTTTTGCGGGCGGTGTGATTCAGATGGTTGCCACCAATGGAGAATGCATCGCCATCGCCGCCAAAAACGAAAACATGCAAATCAGGGCG
>DATENK010000804.1:0-3085 GCA_035275085.1 Verrucomicrobiia bacterium
CCATAGCTGAGCGGGAGGGAAAATCGGCAAGGGAGGGTCAGGGCTAACTCGAACAGACACGAGGGATGTTCGACCTGTGGCATCTGCTACGAGAGGGAAAGATAGCCTGGTCAACTTGGCAGCGAAAAGTGAAGCCCATCCAGCAAGGTGTCAAAGAATTGTTGAACGCAGGCACTGAGAGCGGTCATCACAAGACAAGGTAATACTGCTCAACCGTCACAAAACTCTCATAGGGGTAAATCACAATTCGGGCCTTTTCTTAGTCTGAGAAAAGGCCCGAATGCCTGCCTGATGTGTGGCACCTAAAATGAAATCCGCGCGCTGAATTGGAGTTCGCGGGCTGGCGTCGCCGCTTCCGTGATGGTGCCGAACTGCGGTGTGTTCACGAACCGATTCGGGGTGCCGAGATTCGTGTGATTGAGGGCATTGAAAAACTCGGCGCGGAACTGGAATTTGAGTCGTTCAGTCAAGCCGAACTCGCGTGCCAGCGCTAAGTCGAGAGTTTGCAGGCCGGGGCCATAGATTGCATTGCGTCCTGTATTGCCGAACGTAAAGGCGGCGGGTGTCGCAAAAGCGGCGGGATTAAACCACCGGTCGGCAGTCCGCGTGCCCGGCCCGAAGACCGGCTCGCCAGTGGCGTTTGCGCGGATTGGATTTTCGCCGAGCAGAGTGCCGGCATTCGCCGTGTCGCCGAAAACGGAAATCGTGAACGGGAAGCCGCTCTGCGCTTGGTAGACAGCCGACAGGTGCCAGTCCTTCGTCACCGCACGCACGACGCGGGAAACGTTGAGCGCCGGAATGTCGTAAACGGCGCTCAACGCGAAGCGATGGCGGATGTCGCAAGCCGGTCCCTTTTCCGCCTCAAGGTCGCTGTTGTTCTGCGGTATGGCAGACTCGAACATTGGTGAGCGGAAGTCGGGCGCGTTGCTGAGGCTCTTCGACCACGTGTAGTTGGCAAGCATCGTCAAGCCGCCAGCAGAGCGCCGGCGAACGTTGATATAGCCTGCGTCATACCAACTCTGCGCTGTGTTCTCCAGCAGGTTGATGCCGCTAACGGGGAACGTCGTGCTGACGACGGTCACATTGGAGGGCAACTCCGTGCCCGGCAAGAAGCTGATCGTTTTGAACGGACGGCGAGGCCCGATGGGGCCAGGTCCCGGCGGCGCGTTGTTGATCAGATGTGAACGCTGCAAGTGTAGGCCATGCGATCCCAGATAGCCGAGTTCGAGCGTCGTGGCTGTGCCGATGCTCTTTTCGATGGACAGGCTCCACTGCTGGATGTACTGCGATGGCGCGTTCGGATCAAAGGCCGCAAAGCTCACGGTAGTCTGGCCCAGCACCGGCTGCCCGAAGTTAAACTGGGAAGCGACGAGCGCCGCCGGAGGAGTGAAGTTATCACTCTGCTGCGTTTCCGGGAAAACATAGGGGACATTGTGGCGCTGATTACACCAGGTGTTCATATCCACTGGCGTAAAGAAGACGCCAAACGCACCGTGCAGGACCATTCCATATTTAGGAATGTTCTGCGAGATGCCCAGGCGCGGGGCGAAATTCAATTTGTTGGGGAACATCAAGCCCTTGGGAAAACCGAGTTGTCCGCCGACGAAGGCGACCGGTTTGCCATCCTGGAAGGTGAGATTGGTATTCGGGTAGCGGATGTCGGTGAGCGGGCTCATGTATTCGTAGCGCAGCCCCATCTCGATTGTCGTGTTGCGCGTCACCTGGAAGGTGTCCTGAACGAAGGCGTCCGCATACCACTGGCGAAGTTGCATCTGCGGAATACCCGCCTGGCGCTGCTTCACCGTCGGCAAGCCGAGCAGAAAACTGGCCAGCGCCGAGCCGGTGCTGTCGTTTGTCGCCGTTCGCGTCGTGAAACCGTTGGTGAACTGATAATATCCGCGATTTTGAAAGAAGCCCCACATCGGCCATATATAGTAGCGGTAGCTGCCGCCAAATTTCAGGCTGTGGCGTCCGACCTGCCAACTCAACAGGTCGCGGCCTTCGATGATCGTATCCCAGGCGTGCATCGGCGTGGCCGCGAAACTGTCACCCATACCTGAGTAGCCCTGCACGTTGAACCACGGCGCGCCAAAAGCTCCCTTGCCGCCGAACCCGACCCCCTGAATGCCAAGCTCGGAGACGATGTCATTGCTGTCGCTGTTTTCCGAAGTCCTGTGCATCGCAAGCCGCGAAATAGTGATGGCCGCCATGTTCACCATGCGAGGGCTGATGATGCGGTTCCAGGCAATACTGCCGTGCTGCGAGAAGTTGTCATGGATCGCGCCGAAGCCTGGCAGGTTCTGCGGCATGAAACCATTCTCGGCGCTTAACGAATAGCGCGCCGAAAGGCTATCGCCGCGCGCCAGCAGGTGATCGACGCGGATCGTCCCCTGATCAGTAACGTGACGCTCATTACGCACATCAAGAAAATTGTTGCAGTCCACGCCTGCGCCGACCACCGTTGGCGCTCCCATCATGGTCATGCCACAGCCGTTCATTCCCATGTCGAGATTAGGACCGGGCGTGTACTTGCGAAGGAACGCCGCCGCCACCGGGCTGATCAGGTTGGCCGGAACTATGTTACCGGGGAAGGGATCGCGAATGATCTGCGGGTTGGTCGGGCTGACTGGTTTGGCCGGATCGAAGTTCGGATTCGCATGCGCGCTGAACGGGTTGTAAATCGTCGTGCCGCTCATGCTGAAATCACCCATCACTTCCATCTCAGTTGGCACAGTGGCGATCATCGTATTGGCTTTGGTGCGCCGCAGCCCTTCATAGTTAACGAAGAAGAATGTCCGGTTGCGGAGGATCGGCCCGCCAAACGAGGCACCGAAGTTATTCTGCACCAAAAAATTCGTCGAGCCGTCCATACCCATCCCCATATCATTAAAGGGGCGGGCGTCGAGCGCGCCGTTGCGGATGAATTCATAGACGGTGCCGTGGAATTCATTCGTGCCGCCCCGCGTGACGATGTTGACCTGGCCGCCGCCAGCGCCGCCCATCTCGGCAGAATAGCTGCCGGTCATCACCTTGAATTCCTGCACGGCGTCGGGCGAGGGACTGAGGTTGAGGGTATTGAAGGTAG
>DATENK010000805.1:0-2662 GCA_035275085.1 Verrucomicrobiia bacterium
GGAACGCCGAAACCAGCACGCCAGAGGCGTGCGCTCCCCGGAATGTTCGCGCCCATGCGCGTTCTATGGCGTAGCTGCGGGCGCCGCCGGAGCCGGTGTGCCGAAATTGAACTGCACTGGTGGCGGTTTTTCCGCACCCGGCTGCGCAGTGAAGAACGGTTTCGGCGGAAAACCGAGCATGCCCGCAATCAAATTTGTCGGAAAACTGCGAACCGCTACGTTGTAATCCTGTACCGTCTTGTTGAAGTTCCCGCGCTCGACGGAAATTCGGTTTTCGGTTCCTTCCAGTTGCGCCTGTAGACTCAGAAAGTTCTGGTTCGCTTTTAATTCCGGATAGCGTTCCGATACGAGAAGCAAACGCGAAAGCGCGGCGCTCAATTGTCCCTGTGCCGCCTGAAATTGCTCCAGTTGTGCAGCGTCCGTCGGCGCTTTGTTCGGATCGAGTTGGACGCGACCGACACTGGCGCGGGCATTCGTCACTTCGACCAGCGTTGATTTCTCGAAATTGGCCGCGCCCGACACTGTGTTCACGAGATTCGGGATCAGATCGGCGCGACGCTGATAGACGTTTTGCACCTGCGCCCAGCTTTGATCGACAGCTTGTTGCAAGCGGACCAGGCGATTGTAGCTGCCTCCAATTGCAATGGCAGCAACTACGACGACGAAAAGCAGAACGGCGATGAGGCCGCCGCAACCGAGCGCAAATTTGTTCATAACAATTATTGTTAACTGTGTACCATCATTTTTCCAAGACCGGAGTGATTTGTGAAGCGACCACCTTCCATTGTCCGCCCTGCTTCACAAATGTGTCGGTCCATACGAATTTTCCGCCAAGAAGATCTTGTTTTCCCTTTCGGGCTTTGATGGTGCCCTCGCCAACCACGATGCCAGTGTCACCATAAAGGCGCACATGCAAATTCTGAATCTGGAATTCGGAGAACACGATGTCGCCGGTCATGCTTTCCAAATCGGATCGTTTGTTCACGATCTTGCCATCCGGCCAGACAATGGTGCAATCGTCCGCCTCAATACCGCGCGTGTATGAGCTGTCGCCCTTGATGCGCGCCTCCGCCCATTCGTGCTGGATCTTCATGAGCGCCTGCTTCTCCTGCGACTGATCTCCCATGATGTTTGACCGTTTGCCAGACCAACGAGCAAGTCAATGCTGCGTGTTCATTCCATTCGCCCAAGAACCAGCCGTAGAAACTGTGCGTCCGAAAAGTTTCCGCCCGATCCTTGGCGGACAATGATTGCTTTCAACGACGGAATAACGAACAGCCGCTGGTAATGGGACCCCAGCGCCACCACCATATCCGCCGGCGCATCCTTGCAGATGTAAACGCCGGACCAATGCGCTTTTTCCCATGGCAAATCGAGCAATCGTTCCATATCGGCCTCTCGTCCGGTCGGAGCTTCCTGGTTCAACCAGAAGGTAAGTCCATATGCCGGATTTGCCTGCGAACCAACGAATGCTTCTCGCAATAGAGTCGATGGGACAATTTGGCGGCGATGGTAATTGCCATTGCCGATTACAAGCTCGCCCAGCCGGGCCCATTCGCGCGCTGTCAATTCAAAACCGGTCGCAGGCAGCGGATTGCCACGCGCGTCTTTTTTGTATTTGAGATCGCGCAAGCCAAGCCGGTTCGACACGTGCGATTCGAAGTAGCTGATAACGCTGCGCCCGCGCAATTTCCGGCGAAGCAGTTCGGAAAAAATCTGGAGGTGACTTGGGCCATAAATAAAAGCCGAACCAGGTTCAGCCACACTCGGCAAAGCGATCGCCATCGCATTTCGGTCTCGAATCGAAGGCCGCTGAAGACGCGACGCGCCCTCGATACCGTCGGTTTGGCTGAGCAATTGCCGAATGGTGATCTGCGATTTGCGCGGATCACTCTTCCACTCGGTAATCGTGTCCGACACCGGATCGTCGAGTCTGAACAAGCCCTCTTTCACAGCCGCGAGCGCTGCAATTCCCCAAAAACTTTTTGTCCCGCTAAAGATCGGCCATCGTTTGTTTGCAGCTCCACCGTTTGCGTAATGCTCAAAAATTGTCCGGCCATTTTGGATTACCAGCATCGCGTTGCCGCGCCTGCTCTCGGAGTATTTTGCGGCGTTCACGCAATCCGATGCTTTGATTTCGGCCAAGGCAGCCGACGACGTTGCGAATGTGGCAAGCAACAATCCGCTGTAGCCGCTTCGCTGTGCAAAGCGTGACAACGAGCCATTCATGCGCAGGTCGCCTCGCCCACAGGGCGACGGCTACGAATTTGTTGTAGCCGGAGGCGATGACCCCGGACTGCCGCCATCATCCCGATCTGTCGGGACTACCGGTTGCGCCACCGGCACATAACGTCTCCGTAACTCTTCCGCGTTTGGCAATTCGTCGAGATTGCGCAAACCGAAATGATCGAGAAAAAATTGTGTGGTTTCGTAAAGGAGCGGTCGCCCGGGGATTTCGGCGCGCCCGGCGATTTTCACCAAGCCGCGTTCCATCAACGTTTGCAGCACGCCGTCGATATTCACGCCGCGCACGGCTTCAACGTCCGCACGCGTGATCGGCTGGCGGTACGCAATGATCGCCAACGTTTCTAGCGCAGGAGCACTCAAACGGGCCGGCTTCGGCGCGGGGAACAGCTGCCGGATCCATTTCGCAAAGCCTGGA
>DATENK010000806.1:0-8063 GCA_035275085.1 Verrucomicrobiia bacterium
TGTCGCGAATCTTAAACGATTCTTTGACGACCGCTCGGGGCAATCTTCGGACCTTGAGGATTGGGCCGTGATTATGGCCGAGTTCGCCAATGGCGCGACCGGTGTGCTGGAAAGCAGCAAAGTCGCGACGGGCCGCAACGAAAGCTGGCGCAGCCAGGATTATGTGGAGTTAAATGGCAGCGATGCATCGTTCGTGTTTTTCACCGAGCGATGGAATGAGCTGCAAATGGGGAAGCCGGGCGGTTTGGGCCTGGAGAAAATGACCATACCGCGAGAATTCTGGACCGTGCCCGGATCGCCGCGCGATCCAGGCAAAGGCGATCCGCTGGTAACGTTCCGGTATGATCAGGCCTTTGAGTTCATCGATGCCATCCGAAATCAGCGCACATGTTCACCGTCGTTTCTGGATGGCGCGCGCGCGCAATTGATCATGGACGCTGCGGTCCAATCCGCGACCGAGCGTCGCTGGGTGCAGTTGGAAAATTATGCATAAGACGGCCGTGATAACGGGCGCTGGCTCAGGCGTGGGACGTGCGACCGCGTTGCTGCTCGCGCGCAATGGTTGGCGTTGCGTCATCCTCGGACGCCGCGAAAGCACCTTGAAAGAAACCGTCGCGCTTGCGGGCAAGCTGGCTCCGCAAATCATTCCGCACGTGTGCGATATTTCCGATGCCGACGCAGTCGAACGCATGGCGCGCTTTTCTCACGAACAACTCGGCGAAGTGGAAGTGCTCGTCAACGCCGCCGGAACGAACACGCCCAATCGCAGCTTGAAAGAATTGACGTTCGAAAAATATCGCGAGCTGGTTGAGACCAACCTCACCGGCGCATATATGTGTGTTCAGGCATTTCTTCCGCGCATGCGCGAGCGCAAATCGGGCACAATCATCAATATAGTTTCGGAAGCCGGCAAAGCGGCGAGCCCCAAGTCCGGGCCGGCATATGTGGTTTCGAAATTTGGCATGGCTGGCCTGAATCAGTCGATCAACGCCGAAGAAAAACAAAACGGGATTCGCGCGTGCGCCATTTTTCCCGGCGACATAGATACGCCTTTGCTGGAAAAGCGACCTGCACCGCCGCCGCTCGAAGCCCGCAAGCGCATGCTGCAATCGGAGGACGTTGCCGAATGTGCGTGGCTCGCCATCAATCTTCCGCCGCGCGCCGTCGTTGAAGAGATTTTGATTCGGCCTGGGCCTACAAGCTAGAGATGTCTGCTGCGCGCTTTCTCGTTGTTGTTCTTGGGTTTGTCGCCTGCCATGCCGTTGCGCAGGAAAGTTACCGCGTCACAGAGTTGAAGGTTGAGGCTTCGGCAAAGCCGTTCCTCAGGCGCCTGGCTCCGGCAAACACGGGGATGTACTTCAGCAATTATGTATCTGAGGCGAAACAACTCGAAAACTCGTTGCTCGCGGATGGCGCCGGCGTTGCCGCCGGGGACGTCGATGGGGATGGCTGGTGCGATCTGTATCTGTCGGGGGCGGAACATCCGAACGGGCTATTTCGCAACCTTGGCGGCTGGCGTTTCACCAACGTCACCGCAAGCTCCGGCCTTGAAAGTGCCAGCCAATTCTCGACCGGCGTGGCGCTCGCGGATATTGATGGTGACGGCGACCTGGACCTGCTGGTGAATAGCCTTGGGACGGGCACGCAGCTGTTTATCAACGATGGCAAAGGGCATTTCCAGGAATCGACCAACTGCGGCCTGATTCGCCGGTTTGGCAGCACCTCGATGGCACTCGCCGATATCGATGGCAACGGCACATTGGACCTTTACGTCGCGAATTATTCGACTACGAAAATTGAAGACCGCCCGAATGCTCGCATCGATACGCAAACGATCGATGGCAGAATCGTTATTACTGCCATCGATGGCGTCCCCACCACCTCGCCCGATTTGACGAACCGCTATGTCGTCGACGTGGACAAGGTCGTGCGTGAACGCGGCGAGCCAGATGTGCTGTATCTCAACGATGGCAAGGGCCATTTCAAAAGTGTTTCGTGGACGGATGGTTCTTTTCTCGACGAGCACGGAAAGCCATGGCAGTTGCCGGATTACGATTTCGGGCTGTCGGTCATGTTCCGTGACATGAATGGTGATCTTGCGCCCGACATTTATGTCTGCAACGACCTGTTTCCGCCCGACCGCATCTGGCTGAACGATGGTCGCGGAAAGTTTCGCGCGATGTCCAATTTCGCCGTGCGAGACACGTGCCGGTTTTCGATGGGCGTAGATTTTGCGGACCTCGACCGCGACGGTTACGACGAGTTCTTCGTGGTCGACATGCTGAGTCGCAGCCATTTGTTTCGAAAAGTCCAGACCTCCGGTGTGTTCCCGGTGTTCCTGCCGATTGGCGAAATTGACAACCGGCCGCAATACAAACGCAACACGCTGTTTTGGAATCGCGGCGACGGCACCTACGCCGAGATCGCGCAATACGCCGGACTGGAAGCTACGGAATGGTCCTGGATGCCAGCCTTTTTGGATGTGGACCTCGACGGCTTCGAGGATGTGCTGGTGACTACCGGGCACATGCGCGATTCCCTGCACGCCGATGCGGTGGATCAGATCACGCGCAATCGTGCGCGCAAGAAGCTTACGGATGCCGAACATCGCGCCCTGAAGAAAAAATTTTACCCGGTGCTAAAGACGCCGCTGCAGGCATTCCGCAATCGTCATGACCTCACCTTTCAAGATGCCGCTAACGATTGGGGTTTTGATTATGTAGGCATTACGCAAAGCATGTGCTTTGCCGACCTGGACAATGATGGTGATCTCGATGTGATCGTCGTCCCGCTAAACGACAACGTCTTGATGTTCAGGAATGAATCCGATGCACTTCGAATAGCCGTCCGCCTTAAAGGCAAATCGCCGAACACGCGCGGAATCGGCGCGCAACTTCGGTTGTTCGGCGGCGCCGTTGCTGTGCAACACCAGGAATTGATCGCGGGCGGGCGCTATCTCAGTTGCGACGATGCGATACGAACATTCGCCTGCGGCAACTCCAAGTCGATGCGCATGGAAGTGACATGGCGCAATGGGTCCGTTTCGATCATCTCGAACGTGCAGCCGAATCGTCTGTACGAATTTGATGAAACTTCGGCAGCGCGAGCGTCCCCGCCAGCCATTTCCCAGGAACCAATCTTTGCCGACGTTTCTGATCTGCTGAACCACAAGCACGCTGAGACACCATTTCCCGACTATGATCGGCAGCCCCTGCTCAGCAAAAAGCTGAGTCAACTCGGGCCAGGGATCACATGGGCCGACATGAACAAAGATGGCTGGGACGACCTGATCATTGGCAGCGGTGCGGGCGCGCAGATCGCGGTTTACATTAACGATACACATGGCCGGTTCAACCCAATGAAAGGTCCGCCCTTCGACAAACCGGTTCCACGCGACACCACGAGCCTTCTGCCATGGCCGAAACCTTCGGGACTTTCGGTGCTTGTCGGCTCCTCCAACTACGAAGATGCCCGTCCACTGGGCAGTTGCGTCCGCGAATACAATCTCGCGGCCAACAGTGTCGAGGACCGCTTGCCGCCATGGGAATGCAGTACCGGTCCGCTCGCACTCGCCGACTGGAATGGCGATGGTGTGCTGGATCTGTTCGTGGGTGGACGCGCGTTGCCGGGGAAATATCCTGATGAAGCATTTTCGCTTCTCTTCCGTGGCAAGGGCGAGCAATTCGAACTCGACGATCAAAGCACGAAACAAATCAGCAATGCCGGGTTGGCCAGCGGCGCCGTTTTTAGCGATCTTGATGCAGACGGGTCGCCCGAACTGGTCATCGCCTGCGACTGGGGGCCGGTGCGCGTGTATCGCTACAACGCCGGCAAGTGGCGCGAAGTCACAGCCGACCTCGGCTTGGATAGGTTTGTCGGTTGGTGGAACAGCGTGACTACCGGGGACTTCGATAACGACGGCCGCCTTGATATCGTCGCTGGAAATTGGGGCCGCAACACCAAATACCAAAGTTTTCGGAGTCAGCCGCTTCGCATGGCTTACGGCGACTTGGATGGTAACGGCATCGTCGAACCACTTGAAACCTATTTTGACCCGATCGTGAAGAACTGGATGCCATGGTGCTCTGCTCTTGTAGCGATGAAAGCGATGCCGTGGTTGCAGGAGCGTTTCAAAAATCACACCGCGTTCGGCATGGCGAGCATTACCGATGTCGTCGGCGACCGCGCTGCCTCCGCGAAAGTCATTGAGGCCAATTGGCTCGAGACCACCGTTTTTTTGAATCGCGGCACCACGTTCGAAGCGCGTGTGCTCCCGCGCGAAGCGCAGTTCAGTCCGGTCTTCGGTATGAGTGTCGCGGACATGGATGGCGACGGCAACGAAGATATTTTTCTCGCTCAAAACTTTTTCACCGTTGATGGAGATACCTCTCGGTACGATGCTGGGCGCGGCCTTTGGCTGACCGGCGACGGCAAAGGAAATTTCCGGGCCGTGCCTGGGCAAGAGAGTGGGATCGCGGCTTACGGCGAGCAACGGGGTTGCGCGGTGTCGGACTTCGACGGCGATGGCAGAGTCGATCTGGCGCTGACGCAGAATGGGGCTGCAACCAAACTTTACCGGAATGTAAAGGCGAAGGCTGGAATTCGCGTTCGCTCCGCGATAGGCGCCGTGTTGCGCATTGACAATGGCCCCGCCCGCGAAGTGCATGGCGGCTCAGGCTATTGGTCGCACGACAGTGCCGTACAAGTTATGAAGTCGGGCGCGCAACTTACCGTGCAGTGGCCAGGCGGAAAAATGACGACCACAAAGATTCCGGAAGGCGCACGCGAGATTAGTGCCGCCCCTTAAAAAACGTAAGCAGGTCCTTTACGAACGGCACCTTCAGCCAGAATCCCAATGCGAGATAGACGCCCGTCGCGGCCAGCATCGGCACGAAGACGTCGCCTAACTTGTATGGCAAAGTCGCATAGCCGAATCCCTTGTCCCACCATACGCGAACACCGTACGCGACCGCGCCTGCGAGCATGCCGGCGCCCATCAGGGCCGGCACTTGAGTCCGCAAGGCTCCCCACTCGAGCTTTGCGAGCTTCTTTCGCAACGCAAAAATCAGCAACGCCGCGTTCACGGCGGCGCTGACCGTGTTTGCGAGTCCCAGGCCGGCTTGCCGATAACGCCAGATCAATCCAGCGGCCAGCACGATATTTACGACGAGGCAGAACGCGCTCACTCGCATCGGTGTCCGAGTGTCCCCCAGCGCGAAGAATCCACGCGCAAGTATGTTTACTAGCGAAAAGGCCACCAGCCCCGGTGCCAGCCATGCCAACGCGGACGCGGCACGAGCTGTGGACGCCGCATCGAACTTTCCGCGCTCAAACAGCAAGCGGACCATCGGCTCCGCGAGAGTGAACAGCAATACCGATGCGAGCAAATTTATAAATATTATATAACCGACACCTTGCTGAAGAGTGGCCCGGAACTCCGGGTATTTCTTATCCGCGGCAAGTCCTGATAACGTCGGCAGGAGGTAGGTCGCGAGCGAAAGTCCGAACAGCCCCTGCGGCAGTTCCATCAGGCGCACCGCATAATTGAACGAGGCTACAATTTCCTTCCCTGTCCAGAATGCCAGGCTTTGCGTCGCCAGCACGTTCAATTGATAAGCGGCTACCCCGAGGATTGCCGGTCCCATTTGCATTGCCACGCGTCGTACGGTTGGGTTACCCAGCGGCGAAACCCATTGATAGTGAAAGCCTTCGCGGTTCAGTTGCGGCAGTTGAAAGACCATCTGCACTACACCGGCAATCAAAACACCAATGGCCAGGCCGAACACCTGGCGGTCCAACCCTCCTGAAATGCGCGGCGCCAAAAAAAGGACGGACGCGATCATCACCAGATTGAGGAACGTCGTTCCAAGGGCCGGCACGAAGAAGTAGCCGCGCGCGTTTAGCATGCCGATGCAGAGCGCCGCCACACACACCAGCAGCAGGTATGGGAACATCAGCCGCAGCAATTGCAGCATCAATATCGTTTTGCCATCGCCGATCTCCACTGTTAGCAGGCCTGAAATCAGCAGCACGGCGAAAACCACCACGGCGCCCGCAATGAGGATCAGCGCCGACAAGATTGCGTTACCAGCCATCCACATTTCGTTCTCCCCCAGCTTTTCCTTTTCCTTGAACACCGGGATGAACGCCGCCGTCAGCGCGCCCTCGCCGAGCAGGCGCCGGAAGAGGTTGGGAATCATGAAGGCCATGATGAATGCGCTTGCGACCCATGAATCGCCCATGAAGCGCGCGAAAACCATTTCGCGTATCAGACCAAATACGCGGCTGGTCAGCGTCGCGGCGCTCACCGCGCCGGAGGATTTAAGCATTTGGGACAACGTCCGGACTAAACGACAATCTGTTCCTGATCGCGTGGCACGATCACTTGCACACCGGGCAAAGTTTTGCGCGCCGCCTCATGGATCTTATCCCGTTGCTCCCATTGCCATCGGGCGATGTGGACCAGCGCGAGGCGCTTCAGGCGATGCCGGCTCAAATAATCGAACAGCGCTTGCGGCTCGAAATGTGAAACTTCACAGACCAATAAGTCCACCGGATCGGCCAGCAGGGGCGCGAGATCCTCCGGGGCGCCTAAATCGCAACTATGGGCCACACGCTGGCCGCCCGCCTCGAGCAGAAAACAAAAAGCTTCGTAACGTCCCGGATATTTGGATTGAAACTTTTGCTTCAGCCGATCCAGGTGTGTGGTGGGATATGGCGTTAGCAATACGCTGCCGCTCTTAATCGCCTCGCGACTCCGCAGCGGTTCGAAACGCATCTTGAACGGCAGCAGTTCTTCGAAGAGATATGCCGCGCGCAACATTTCTTGCAACGGTGCGATCTTGTCTTCCGGCAAATGGACGATCAGGTCTTTGCGGCGTTGATCGAGCCAGAAACTTTGGAGCAGCATGAACACGCCGCCGAAATGATCGCTGTGCAAATGCGAAATCAGCAGACGGTCAATCCCATCGAAGTTCACCGCGCTGGCTTTCAGCGAGCGGCTCACCGGTTCGCCGCAATCAATCAATACAGACAAGTCGCCAAAGGTATAGAGATATGAGGAATGGCTGCGATCCGCATTCGGCACTCCGTCACCTACGCCGAAGCATTTCACCGAAAAAGAGCTCATTCGACCAGTCCACCGGCCATTCCGCACAGATACTGGAACCCAGGCGTTTAGGCAAGCTCGCCTTGACGTCAGGTCTTGTTGGAACTGATGCTGATGGGGCGCTCAAGTTCGGGCGCCCGGCTGATCCACAACCAATAACCCTTGATCGCGGAGCTCAACTGCACGAAATCGCGAAAATCTACAGGCTTCGTCAAGAATGAGTTTGCCCCGAGTTGATAAGCGCGGTTGACGTCGTGAATTTGATCCGACGTCGTCAGAACCACGACTCGGAGCGCCGCCAGCGATGGTTGCGTCCGCAGCCACTCAAGGACATCAAATCCATTCTTGCGCGGCATCTTCAAATCGAGAAGGAGCAGCGTCGGCAACGGATACTCGGTGCGATTGGAGAATTTTCCCTCTCCTTTCAAATAAGCAATTGCTTCTTCACCGTCCTGCACCACGAATAGAGGATTGATCAACCCAGCCAGCTTGAACGCGCGCCGCGTCAAGATCACGTGATCCTCGTTATCTTCTGCTAACAAGATTACGTCGTAATTATTCGCTGTTTCCACGCGTTGCGGACGGGAATAAACCGGAAAGGGCCGATTCCTATCACCCGGAGCGTAGCAGGTTTATGCCGGGGGCCTAGTAGTAAAACACCCCAGTGTACGTACGGGTACGGCGTGAGGACGCTGTAGCCTTTTAAAAAGGAGCAAAGGAGCTTTTTCGCTTGCTACCCACTACCGGACTGGCTCCAATGGCATCAGATTTCCGAATGAAAACGAAAAACTCAGCTTCGCGCCGTGGTTTGCTGGCAGGGGGCAACTGGATCATTGACCAGGTCAAGTTGATCGACGTTTTCCCGAAACTTGAGCAATTGGCCAATATTCGCAACCAAACGCAGGGGACCGGTGGCGCCCCCTACAACGTCCTGTTGGACCTCGCCAAACTGGGT
>DATENK010000807.1:0-2950 GCA_035275085.1 Verrucomicrobiia bacterium
CGGACATGAACTTCACGATGTTTTCGAACTGGTTATCACCATAGAGCGGCCCGAGCAGATCGGCCAGTTTTTGCTCGTCGGCAGCGGCGATTTTAAATCCGAATTCTTTCTCGATTAGCCCTTTGGCCCGGCCGCCAACCATTTCCTTCAAACGCGTGCGCAACACATCGCGAACCGGCCCATAAAATTCGCTCGCCTCAGCCACACTCATGCGATGCACCTTGATGCCAATGATATACAGACCGGTGCGTGAAAAAAAATCGATGACATTCCCAGGTCGCCCGGTCGGAAATCGGAAGTTATCCGGCTTGATCAGCACCAAAGTTCGCTGCGGCACATCGCCGGGACCATAAGCAATGGTGTTGTCCATGATGCCGCCGTCTTTGTCCGAATACGCCGCCCACAACTTCACTTTCGTCTTCGCTTCTTCCACGTTCGGTGCGGCCAACACCGCCGGTTCGAAGTAGCGCAGCGTGTCATTCTCCATGATTAAGTCGCCATACGTATCGCGAATGGTTTCGCCCCCGCGGCGCTCGACGCTGATGTTCCCGATCACGGACCGAATCTTCCGAACCGCGTCCTCGCCCTTGAACAAAAGCATCATCACCCGCCGCCGGCGGCTCGTCTTCGCGTCCGGCGAAAGATTCTGCAGGATATAATCGCGAATGAGTTCCTGAATCCGCCGGTCCTGCGGGTCATCGGCGGAAACGATCATGCTCGAGTATTTCTGGACCAGTTCGGCGCTGGGCGCGAACATCCGCGCCCCAACCAGATCCAGGCCGGTGCGCGAGATCAGCCGCGCTAGGATGCCGCCAGTGCGCGACTTGTACAACGTATAAGGCGTGATAATGACGTAAGCCAGTTGTTCGGACATATATAGGACTAAGAAGAGGGATTTGGTTTTCCAGCCGGATCACCCGATTTTTCGGCTGGAGGAGTAGCGGCGACGGTAGCTTTGCCGCCCAAAATCTTGAACATCACTGTGCCGCAGGTGGGACAACGGCCTTTGATGGCTTTACGGCCATTCTTCATCACTTCTTCGACCGCGTCCGCAATTTCCTTCTTTGCTTTGCATTTAACGCAATATCCTTCGGCCATAATGAAACTACCTTACGGGCCCTAACAGAACGGCGTCAACGGCTAAAAGAAGCCTCCTGAAATGATCGTAAGTTGTTGAATATCAATCAGATCGGATTAATTCCCGTTAATCTTCGCCGCCTGTTCACGCAACGCCCGTTTGAGGATTTTGCCCGTTGCGTTCCGCGGCAATGCCGGCATACAGATCACCCGTTTAGGCACTTTGTAGTCGGCTAGCTTGCCACGGAGGAACTGCAGAAATGCCTTTTCGTCCAGGACAACGCTCTCGTTCATGGCAACAAAGGCCAGGGGTTGCTCCCCTTTCCGCTGATCAGGAACGCCGATGACCGCCGCTTCCTTGATGCCGGGGAACTGATATATGCATTCCTCGATCTCGCGCGGATAGACGTTGATTCCGTTGACGAGCAGCATGTCTTTTTTCCGATCCGTGATGAAGAAGTAGCCGTCTGCGTCACGATGGCCGATGTCGCCGGTCAGCAGCCAGCCATTGCGTAGCGCTTTCGCGGTCTCGCTGGGCTGGTTCCAATAACCGCGCATCACGTTCGGGCCGCGCACGCAAATCTCACCCGTCTCCCCGACCCCGAGCGTATTTCCGTCGTCGTCCTGCACAGAGACTTCCACGCCCGGAATGGGAGTGCCGATCGATCCCGCTTTCCAAGGGCCTTTGATCGGGTTCAACGTGACCACAGGACTGGCTTCGCTCAAGCCATAGCCTTCGATCAGTGGGATTGGCATCTTCTCGTTGAATTCGCGCAAAATCTCGGCTGGCAGCGGTGCTCCACCACTGATGCACAGCCGAAGAGGCCAGTCCTTCGGCAAGGGCGCGCTTGCGAGGGTGCGGAAGAATTGCGGCACCGCCGGCAAGATGGTCGCCCGGCGCTGCATGATCTCGCCGATCATGTTTTTGGGCGGATGCACCGACTTGATCAACAATAAAGAACCGCCCACCATCAGCGGCAGCAGCATCCCCACGGTCATCATAAACGAATGAAACATAGGCAGCAGCACCACAAAGCTGTCGTGCTCGACCGCCATCAGCACCTGACCGCAACTGTGGACATTCGAAAGCAGATTCCCATGTGTCAGCATGGCACCCTTCGACCGTCCGGTAGTGCCTGAGGTATAAATCAGCACCGCCAAATCTTCCTCCGTCAACCCGGTCATCTGGAGGGACGAGTTAGCACGAGTCCCTGACTGCGAACCTCCTTCTTCTACCCACACAGCCTTCAGCCCCTTTCGCGCTTCAGACAATTGTTGCACCCCGTCGGCCATGGACCGCTCGGTCACCAGCACGTTCACGCCGGCATCCGCGAGGATATGGACGATTTCCTCTGGCTTAAGGAAACTGTTTACCGGTACCACAACTCCGCCCGCCGACAAAATCCCGAAATACCCGACCGCGAAATCGGGACAATTTTTCATCCAGAGCGCCACCCGATCGCCCTTCTTCACGGCAGAATCCACCTGAAGCTGCCCACCCACCTCTTGCACCCGCTGCAAGAGCGCGTCGTAAGTAATCTCCTCCTCGCCCCAGAAAATCGCCGGCTTCCCCTTGTGAGCGGCGGCGGATTCTGCAAATGCGAGAGCCAGGTTCATCCCCGGCACTATGCTCCTCACACGCACAAAGTTCAAACGCGGACCTCAGCAAGCAGTTAGCCCTTTTTGGAATGTGTCTGCGTTCGCGTTCTCCAGAAAACTTGACGTCCAAGGCTCCCCTACAGACTTTACCCGCCGATGCTGGCCGCTATCACGATCACGCCTGTCCATTGGGCAGGCTTCATTTTGGTCATCATCTTCTTTCTCGCGCTGGATCTCGGTGTCTTTCACCGACACGCCCATGTTGTCCGTTTCG
>DATENK010000808.1:0-3430 GCA_035275085.1 Verrucomicrobiia bacterium
TTTCGTAGTGTCTTTTGAAGCCGTCCTGCGACAGCTCGGCCTTCATACTTCGACGCGCACGCTCGGCATCGTTCTGCCAGTCGGTATCTCCTTCTACACCTTTCAGGCCATGAGTTATACGATCGATGTGTATCGCAGGGAAATCCCACCTACCCGGAATTTAACTAATTTTCTGGCGTATGTCGCGTTCTTCCCGCAACTCGTCGCGGGTCCGATCGAGCGCGCCCGCCATCTTCTGCCGCAGTTTGATCGCACGCTGACCATCACTCGCCCGATGCTTGAAGAAGGCTTTTGGCTGATGGTCTGGGGCATGTTCAAAAAGGTGTTCATCGCGGACAATCTCGATTCCCTGGTGAATATGGTTTACGGCAGTGGATCATACTCGGCGCCAATAGTCCTTCTGGCGACTGTGGCATTTGCGGTTCAAATCTACTGCGATTTCTCCGGTTATTCTGATATTGCGCGCGGCACGGCGCGTATCCTGGGGTTTGATCTCATGCTCAATTTCAATCTTCCATACGCCGCCACCAGCATCCGCGAATTCTGGCGACGCTGGCACATCAGTCTGTCCACCTGGCTGCGGGATTATTTGTACGTCAGCCTTGGCGGAAATCGTGCCGGACGAGCGCGCGCGTATATTAACCTCGGCATCACCATGGTCCTTGGCGGGCTCTGGCACGGTGCCGCTTGGAACTTTGTTCTTTGGGGCATATGGCACGGCGTTGGCCTCATGGCCAATCGCGCTTTCGACGGGCGCATCCGACAATCCCTTTTTTCATGGGTCGGGACCATATGCTTTGTCCTCTACGGCTGGCTGCTATTTCGGGCACGATCGATGGAAGAAATTGTCGCCATGACACGGTCGTTCGCGAATTTTTCCGCGCCCGCTTGGATTAACAGCTACGTTGTAAATCTTGTGCTGTTTACGCTGCCTTTGGTCGCTATCGAACTTTGGCTGCTTCAATCGCGTGATCTGCTGGCCCCGCTTCGGCTACGGCGATCATTAAAAGCGATGCTCGAGGGATTACTGCTGTTGGGTATCATCCTCTATTGGGAACGGAACCCCGCTCCGTTTATCTATTTTCAATTCTGACATGCAAAGTCATACGTACGAGTTCAACGGGCGCGATGTTCTCCACGTCATTGGGCCGGCCTTCGTTCCGATCCTCGCGTTTGCGCTGCTCATGCACCTGGGGGCTGCGGCGAAGCTACTTCCCAAACCGCGCCCCACTTTGGATGTCGATCGCACAATCCTGGTGCATAAAGCGGAGGCGAGTCGTTCGAAGGGCGACGCGCAAGTCCTGCTAATCGGCGACTCGTCCTGCATGATTGATGTTCAGGCCTGCGAACTGGGTCAAACAACAGGAATGCCCGCCTTGAACCTTGGGACGCTCAGCTATCTGGGCCTCGAATCCCACGCGGCGTTGCTGCGCGAATATTTCGCGCTCAACCCCGGCCGGGTGCGAATCGTCGTATTGCTTATGCATCCGGAAGCACTGCGTCTTGTTGCGCCTGCCGAATATCACGCCGGCGTGCTTCAACATTTTCTACGGGGCACGGACTTCGGTGTTGGTTCCTCGCCGCGAGACCACGTCTTGCACTGGCTCGGATCTGATTTTTTCCGGGACCGCTGGCTGGCCCGCGCGGTGCCCGTTCCGCTCGGCGGGCCTTACGGGCGCAAGTATGGATTTACTTCTGATCTGGAAAGTTACCTGAATAACCATTGCGGCAGCCTGGCTGACCCTGACGCGCGGAAATTCAAAGGCAATCCCGAGTACCGCCTCGCTGCCAGATTCGAAAAGGATAGCCGTGTCTTCCGCGCTTCACTTCCGCGAGAGGTCAAACTTCTCGTCGGTATCACTCCGGTTCCGTCTGGTTACGCCCAGGGTGATTATGCGAGAACCCGCGAGCAAATGCTCGCGCAATGGCAACGATGGCTTGAACCAGCGGCGATTTTGACAAATTTGCCCGCTACCCTGCCCGATCATCTCTTTGTCAGTGTCACTCACCTGTCCGGAGCAGGCGCGCACGAATACACGTCCATGGTTGCGGAATTTCTTCGAAAAAATGCGCCTGAATGAGTTTAAGCTTGTTTGCGACCGGCCGAATTCGCCAAGCTAAGCTGCCGTTCCGCGTCTGCGGAACTGGTAGATGAGCGACAGTTCGGAACAATCCGGCCGCGTAAAGCCGCGCAGCCTTTTGGGGGTGGTGTCCTTCCTGGCGAAGTACCCGCACCTGGTGGCGCTGTGCATTGGCCTTTTGCTGATCAATATCTGTATCGAAATGAGCCTGCCGCAAATCCTCGGCATGGCCATCACCGATTTGCGGTTGCACAAGGCGGGGCAGGTGTTTCCCATCCGCGATTATGTCCAATTGTTTTTGTCGCTGGTGGTCATTCGCGCCGGCGTCGGCTTCATTCTCGGCCCAATCCGGAATCGGCTCGTGCAACGCACACTCGCAGATATTCGTGCTGCCATCTACGATGCGCTCCAACGCCTCACGTTCACGTATCATGATAAGTCCAACAGCGGGGAATTAATTTCGCGTTCGACGACCGACGTGGCGCGATTGCAGGATTTTTTTTACGCATGTGTATTTCTGAGCGTCGATATCGGCATTTCGCTCATCGCGTCGCATTGGCTCATTTTTGCGGTCAATCCGACGCTCGGTTTCATTGCGCTGGGGACAGTCGTTCCCACCGTAACGTTGATTGGCCTTTACGCGAGCAAGCTCCAGCCCCAATGGCGCAAGGTGCACGATTTGCACGGCGAAATGACCACGGTAATCCAGGAAAACATTGCCGGAGTGCGGGTGGTGAAAGCATTCGCGAAGGAAGCGAACGAAATCGAAAAATTTCGGGGCAAACGTAACGTCTTCCTCGACACGCTAAATCGCACCATCAATTACTGGGCGACGCGTGTGCCTTTCGCGCAGTTCATTTTCGGCCTCAGCACACCGCTCGTGCTTTGGATCGGCGGCCGCCAGGTGATTCGAGGTGAGATGCCGATCGGGGATCTCGCAAAGGTGGTGTTTTATCTAATGGCGATTGGGCACCGCATGGGTGCCGTTGGACAGTTCACCAATATCATCCAAAATGCCAGCGCCAGCGCCGAGCGCATCCTCGAGATTGTTCACGAACCGAAAACGATCCGCAGCGGCAAACGCGATTTGCCTGAGGGTCCCGGCGAAGTCGAATTTCAAAATGTCAGCTTCCATTACACTGCCGGGCGCGCTTCGTTGGACAAGGTGAGTTTCGTCGCCGAACCTGGCCAAACCGTCGCCGTTGTCGGTCCCACCGGATCTGGCAAGACCACTTTGGTCAACCTCATCCCGCGATTCTACGAAGCCGCCTCCGGCCGCGTTTTGGTCGACGGCGCGGACGTGCGCGAACTGAAGCTGGAGCAACTGCGCCGCAGCGTAAGCGTGATCT
>DATENK010000809.1:0-6815 GCA_035275085.1 Verrucomicrobiia bacterium
TCGGGCGGTAAGCGGATTGCGTGGATCGGCAATCCAATTCGCGAGTGCGAGGCGATTGGAAGTGACACTCCTCACCTCGTCTCGTACCGGGAATATCTTCGAGAGCACCCCGGGGTCGATGATCTCGCGTTTCAACATAGGGTCGCCGCGATGAAAACGATGCGTGGGTTCCGGTTTCGCGAATGTGCCGGCATACACCATCGATGCGCCAGCGAGGTCCGCGATCTGTTGCTGAATTTTTTTGCGCTCGGGCGGGAATGGTTTTAGCGCAGGATCTGGTTTGTACGGTTCGCGGTTCGACGAGCTCGCGATGACATTCCCGTCGGCGGCAATTTCATATTCGGTCGCAAGGCGATCCTTGTATTTTTCATCGCGGTCACGGCCCCAAAGAATTTTCGTGATGGTTTCAACGCGCGGAAACTCAATCTCAATCCAACCCTTGGTCGCTTCAGCCGAAATCCAGCTCCAGGAATTCCCATATTTGCCGTCATTAATGTGTTCGAGCCGGTGAATTTCGGAGTTCGGATACACACTGGACGCGCGTGCAATCGCCCCCGAGCGCGCCAGCGCCACGTTCCGCGAATCGGCCGTCCATATTTCAAGCTCATCGATGCAAGGCTCAAGCGCCGTGGTGTTGCGAATCGTGAACCGAACTTTCTTCGCGGCGACTGGCTTAAACACCTCCACGTTCAGTCGTGCATTTACTGGCGCATGGGGCTCGCATTCGGCCCATCGCGCGTCCAACTCCGAGAGACGTGCGCGCAACTTGTCTGCTTCGGCCATGCGCGCTTCGTAGTCCGGCGTCTTCAAGCGCCGCTCGCCATGCTGAACATCGGCGAAGCAGGCTTTGATGGCGTAATAGTCCGTTTGAGGAATCGGATCAAACTTGTGGTCGTGGCAACGCGCGCAGCCGACCGTCAGGCCCAGGAGAGCACTGCTGGTGGTGCTTACCATATCGTGCAATTCGTCCGCGCGCTGGTTTGCGGTGAGCACCACGTCCGGGCTTTTCACCTGGTCCCACGGTCCGCCCACAATGAAACCTGTCGCTGCGTCCTCGCCCAACGCTTCGCCCGCCAATTGCTCGCGAAGGAATTGATCGTATGGCTTGTCCTCGTTGAGCGCGCGGATCACATAATCGCGATAGCGCCACGCATTCGCCCGCGGCTGATTCATTTCAAAGCCATGCGTCTCCGCAAACCGCACCACATCCAGCCAGTGCCGCGCCCAGCGCTCACCGAATTGCGGCGAAGCGAGCACATGATCCACCAACCTTTCATAATTATTTTTATAAGCGCTCACCTGCTCAGGTGTAGGCGGCAGGCCCAGTGCCACCAAATAAACGCGCCGCACCAGCGTCACCGCATCGGCTTCGGGTGCAGGCGCCAGCCCCTTCGACTTCAAGCGCGCCTGCACAAATGCGTCAATCGCATTTCGACTCATCGCGCCCGGCTCTGGCGGCTCAAGAGCGCGCACGGGCTTAAAAGCCCAATGCTCCTCAGCCGGACCGGCAACGGAGCGCAACGCTCCGATTAGCAGCAGAAAGATTGCGCTTCGACCCAAACGCAGCATACGCGATTAGAACAGTTATTCACCGCCGAAGCAAACCTGCCGACCGGTGTCAGGCGGCGCGGCTATACGGGTTCGGCCCCATGGAAAAGGGGTTGTGCAAATCTAAGTTGGTTCGTTCCACGGGCAACTCTCGTGGGCACTAACAATAAAGAAGCGGACGGAGAAACATGAAAAAGACATTGAAATACATCATTATGGGATTGTTGGCGACCACGGTTGCCGTGACGACCATCACAACCACTGGTTGCAAAAGCAGCCCATACAAACGGACCTCGGGTGAGTACCTGGACGACCAAACATTGACGGCTCGTGTGAAGTCGGCGCTGTTTTCTGACCCGAACGTCAGCGGCTTCCAGGTGAATGTCGATGCCTATAAGGGCGTTGTATCGCTCAGCGGTTTCGTCGATACGGCGGCGCAAAAAGCCCGCGCGGAAGACGTGGCCCGCCAGGTGAACGGTGTGCGCCAGGTTCAGAACAATCTGAGCGTGCGCGAAAACATCAATCGCACTCGCTAACAATTAATCGGGCGGCGCCATGCGGGTGGGAAGTCTTCTCATCCTTGTCGCAGTGATTGCACTGGTCGCCGCTCTGCCCACGTGGGGCTATAGCCAATCCTGGGGCTATAGCCCCGTGGGAATCGTCGGACTCGTTCTGCTCATTCTTGTGGTGCTGGCGCTGCTTCACAAGATTTGAGCCGCGTCACAATCTCATCTACGTCGAAAACGCATCCGCCCCATGTCCCCCCGCTAACTGCCTGCAGGGCCGCCCACAAACGGGTATCCCCCGGCAATTGTGCCGCCGGCGCAAGGTCTTCGCGCAAGGGTCGCTTCAGAAACGCCGCAAAATCGCCGACGTAGTCCACACTGCCTTCCAGCTTCCTGCGGTCGATCACAATTCGGATCACGTCGCCATCCCGCAATTTCCCGATCGGCCCGCCCGATAAAGCTTCCGGACCCACATGGCCGATGCATGCGCCAGTCGACACACCCGAAAACCGCGCGTCTGTGATTAGCGCCACATGCTTGCCAAACGGCAAATGTTTGAGCGCCGAAGTAAGCTGATACGTTTCCTCCATCCCGGTTCCCAACGGCCCGCAACCGGCCAGGACCATCACATCACCGGCCTGGACGCGCCCTTTCTTAATCGCTGTGATCGCATCGCGTTCGCTCACGAACACGCGCGCCGGACCTTCCATGCGATAAACCCCGTCCGCATTCACCAGTGAGACATCGATCGCCGTGCTCTTGATCACCGCGCCTTCGGGAGCAAGGTTGCCGCGCGGAAAAGTGATCGTGCTCGTGAGTCCCCGAGCCTTCGCGCGTTCCGGTGGCAACACGACGTCGTCCGCATCAACCCCGTCGGCCGTCTTCAGAATCTCGCGAAAGCGCAAACGCCGGTCGGACTTCTCCCACCAATTCAAATTTTCGTCCAGCGTCGCGCCCGTCGCCGTCAACACGCTCGTATCCAGTAAACCGAGGCGCCGTAAATGCAGCATTACTTCCGGTACACCTCCGGCCAGAAACGCGCGCACAGTCGGATGATGCACCGGACCGTTCGGCAGCACGTCCACGATCCGCGGTGTCTTGCGATTGACGTCGATCCAATCTTCGACTTTTGGCCGTGGCAAACCTGCCGCATGCGCGATCGCCGGAATGTGCAGCAGCAGGTTCGTCGAACCCCCGAACGCTGCGTGCACAACCATCGCGTTGCGGATGCTGGCAGGCGAAAGAATTTCCTGCGTGCTAATTTCTTTGGCTTCAAGGTTGCATAGCGCGCGGGCGGAACGCAGCGCAAGATCCGTCCACACCGGCTGACCCGACGGCGCCAGCGCCGAATGCGGTACAGCAAGGCCCAACGCTTCGGCGACCACTTGAGATGTCGCTGCAGTTCCCAGGAATTGGCATCCGCCGCCGGGCGAACCGCACGCACGGCAACCCAGCTCTGCAGCTTCGTCCAACGACAGCATTCCATGCGCAAACCGCGCCCCGATGGTTTGGATGGCCCCCGCGTCTTCGCCATTCTCAGGCGGCAACGTCACTCCGCCCGGGACCAGCACTGTCGGCAGATCCCGCGTGCCCGCCAACGCCATCATCATCGCGGGTAAGCCTTTGTCGCACGTCGCAATTCCCAACACTCCCGAGCGGCGCGGCAGTGAACGAATCAGTCTTCGAAAAATCTGCGCGGCATCGTTACGATATGGCAGGCTATCGAACATTCCCGGCGTGCCTTGTGTCCGGCCATCGCACGGATCGGAGCAATAGGCCGCAAACGGAATCATTCCGAGCCGCCGCAACTCGACCGCCGCCGCTTCCACGAGCAACCCAATTTCCCAGTGGCCCGTGTGATAACCCAGCGCGATTGGTCGTCCATCTGGCGCCCGCAGACCGCCTTGCGTACTCAGGATCAGAAATTCTTTCCGCCCCAGCTCCGCCGGGTTCCAGCCCATCCCGGCGTTTTGCGTCAGTCCAAAAATATCCCCGCTCGGCCGTTCCAGCAGCATCCCTTCCGTCAGCGGCAGCTTTCCTTGGGGGCCCGGGGCTTTCGTCCGGACATTATAAATGTCCTCCGCGCTCCGCATCACCTCAGGGTTCAGGCTCATACCCCATCCTGCCAGAACCATGCCCAAAACACAAAACCATCGATCGTAGCCGCCGACGTGAGGAGGCGGACTTCGCGTCCAACTCTGCTTGAAGTTCCGCTGACTTACCCGCGTCCAACGAACGTGCGGCAATTGACCACAAATTGCGCGGGCATGCCACGCCGAGACTTCATTCAAGTCGGCGTGACGACGGTTCTGGGCCTTGGCTTCGCGGACATTCTGCGCCTGCGCGCCAACGCCGCTACAGCCAAAAAGCCGGTTAACTGCATCATGATCTGGCTCGACGGCGGCCCATCCCATTACGAAAGCTTCGATCCCAAGCCCGACGCGCCTTCCGAGATCCGCGGCGAGTTCAAAGCGATTCCGACCGCCGTCCCGGGCATCCAATTCAGCGAAGCCATTCCCAAACTCGGTAAGATCGCAGACAAATTCACCGTCGTGCGTTCGATCTGCCACAAGGACCCTAATCACGGCGGCGGCAACCATTACATGATGACCGGTGCGCCCACGCCGGTGCCAGTCGCATGCGGCGCATTCGTCACGTTCCACCCTTCGTTCGGTTCGATGGTTTCTTACGCGCGTGGCCAGCGCGAAGGTTTGCCTGCCTATGTCTCCATGCCGCAAGTGTCCCGCAGCGGCGGCCCAAACTTCCTCGGCGGCAAACACGCCCCTTTTGTAATCGATGGGTACCCCAACTCGCCCGCCTTCAAGGTCCGCGACGTCGTCCTGCCCAAGGACATCAGTGAAGGCCGCGCCACTTCGCGGCGTGAATTGCGCGCCAGCCTGGACCAGATGAAGCGGTACACGGACAAGCTGGCGGACGACCCGGCCGTGTCCTTCGACGAGTATTATCAGCAAGGCATCCAATTGGTGCTCTCGCCGCGAGCGCAATCGGCCTTTGATATCGCGCGCGAATCCGACAAAGTGCGCGACGCCTACGGCCGAAATGATTTCTCCCAACGTTTGCTGCTCGCGCGTCGTTTGGTCGAAGTCGGCGTCTCATGGGTCACGGTTTATAGTGGTGGCTGGGACCATCACACGAAAATTTTCGACGCCTATAAAGGTGATCACATCAAGTCCATGGACCAGGCCGTCGCGGCGCTCATCAGCGATCTGGATGAGCGTGGCCTGCTCGATTCAACCCTCGTCCTGATGCTCGGTGAATTCGGCCGCACGCCGAAGGTTAACAAAGACGCCGGGCGCGATCATTGGCCGCATGCCATGTCGGTCTTGATGGCTGGGGCAGGCGTGCCGCGCGGTGCAGTCATCGGCGCAACGGACGCCAAGGGTTATCACGCATCAGAAAAGGTCCACAGCCCGGAAGATTTCGCCGCTTCCCTTTACACCAAAATGGGCATTGACCCCACGCAAACTCTGCACACGAACACCGGCCGCCCTATTCAACTCGTTAACAACGGCCGCGTCATCAAGGAACTGTTCGCGTAAATGCGCAGTCTTCTGTGCCTGCTGCTCTCCGGCATGAGCATCCACGCCGCCGCGCCTTCACTCGATTGCCTTTATCCCATTGCCGTTCCCCGTGGCAGCACTAACACTATCATCGCCGTCGGCAAATTCGATCCCTGGCCCCCGAAAATCTGGACCACTGCCAGCGGGGTTTCTTTCACTGCCGAAACCAACAAAGGCAAATTCCAAATCGCAGTTACATCGGACGCCAAGCCTGGCCCGTACTTTATCCGCGCTTACAACGATGACGGCGCCAGCGCGCCACGCTTCCTTCTAATCGCCGACTCTCCTGAATTGTCCGAAAAGGAGCCCAACAACGATTTCGAAGGTGCGCAAGTTCTCGGCAAACTGCCCGCAATCGTAAATGCCCGCTTCGATAAAAACGACGACGTCGATACCTATCGCCTCGAACTGTCGCAGGGCCAAACCATCGCTGCCCGAGTCGAAGCCTATGTCCTGGCGTCCCCAGTGGATGCCGTTCTGCGCTTACTCGACTCCCGCGCCGTCGAGGTCGCCTTTAATCATGATGACGGCCGTACCCTCGACCCTGAGATCATCTACACCGCGCCGAAAACGGGCAGTTATTTTTTACAGGCGTTCGGTTTCAATTATCCCGCGGATTCGAACATTCGTTTTGTCGGCAACGATAAATGCATTTACCGATTGCACGTCTCCGGTCCACCCACCAACCAACCATTCGCCGCCTGTGTCAAAGAAGCAGAGCCGAACAACACCGCCAGCAACGCCATGCCTGTCGACGTCCCTGGCACAATCGGCGGCTGTATCGATTCGCCCGACGATGAAGACATATTCCAATTCGCTGCAAAGAAGGGCGACAAGTTCTCACTCCGCGTCGAATCTGCGTCGCTTGGGTTTCCGGTGGATGCGCGACTCGAAATACGCAATTCAAAGCACGAGGAAATCGCCAAAGCAGACGACAGCGGCAGCGTGGACCCTGCCCTCGATTGGGCTCCCGACAACGACGGCATATTCTTCGCCTCCGTCCGCAACGTGCTCCATCGCGGGGGCTCCAATTACCTGTACCGTCTTAGCATCCAAAAGCCCGAACCCACCCTCAAAGCCACGGTTGGCGACCACGCATTCAAAATCGAGCCCGGCAAAACAAACAAGATCCCCGTCACTTTGAAAAAGCTTTACGGCTTTGACGCAAAACCCTCGTTCA
>DATENK010000810.1:0-10152 GCA_035275085.1 Verrucomicrobiia bacterium
CGCTTCATGCAGCGGCTGCATGAGCAATACGATTACGTCACAAACATCTTAGCCACCGAGAAGTTCACCTATGATGGCGATGAAAAATATGTCGTGATTCGCAAAAAAGAGCCGCGCCCCAAAAACATGGAAGAAGCGAAGAAAGTTTGGCGCGAGCGGCTGCGCTACGAGTATCTGCAGGAGAAGCTGGCCATCGGGCGGCCTGATGAAATTGGCAAGCTTGTCGCGGAAAAACTCGAGCAGAAAAAGCCGCGCCAGGTGCTTTCGGCCATTGAGGAGAAGATGAGCAAGGAAAAGGCGCAGGAGATCGATAAATTGGTGCAGGCGCAATACGGCAAGGAATCCAACGACAAAATCGTCAAGGCGGTGGCAGAAAAGCTCGAACGCGAGAACTCAGACGAGATCGTGAAACTCCTGCAGAAACGTTACACCCGCATGGTTCGCGCCTTGCACGAATATGATAACGACGACGTGCTACAGCTTTATCTGACTGCGCTGGCGCGGGTGTACGATCCGCACTCAGATTACATGGGCAAAGCCGAGCTGGAGAATTTTTCCATCGGTATGAAGCTTTCGCTTTTCGGGATCGGCGCGTTGCTCCGCTCTGAAGATGGTTTTTGCAAGATCCAAAGCCTGACACCCAATGGCCCCGCTGAACGCAGCAAAAAACTGAAGCCCAACGATAAGATTATCGCCGTGGCGCAGGGTGAAAGCTCTGCGGTGGATGTTGTGGACATGAAGCTGAACAAGGTGGTGGAACTGATTCGCGGTCCCAAGAACACGGAGGTCCGCCTCACGGTCGTTCCGGCCGATGCCGCCGACCCTTCCGTGCGCAAGGTGATCAGCCTCGTGCGCGATGAAATCAAGTTGGAAGACCAGGAGGCCAAAGCGAAGCTCATCGAATTGCCCGGCGAAGGCAATGGCAAGACGTTGCGCCTGGGCGTGATCGATCTGCCATCGTTCTATTCGACTTTCGAGCTGGAAGGCCGGAAAGGTGAGAATGAACCCAAGAGCACCACGGTGGATGTGGCGCGCTTGATCCGGAAGCTGACACAGGAAAAGGCCGATGGAATTATCCTCGATTTGCGTCGGAACGGCGGCGGCTCGCTCGAGGAAGCGATCCGATTGTCAGGCTTGTTCATCAAAGAAGGGCCGGTCGTCCAGGTCAAAGGGCCTGAGGGCGACCCGATTATCGAGAAAGATCCCGATCCTTCCATGTTTTACGAAGGGCCCCTCGTCGTCTTGACCAGTCGATTCAGCGCATCAGCCTCAGAAATTCTCGCGGGTGCTCTGCAGGACTATGGTCGCGCGCTCGTCGTGGGTGACGTTTCGACGCACGGCAAAGGCACTGTGCAATCGTTGCTGCAATTGCAACCGCTGATGCGCGGCGCGTTCGCGCTTGTGTCGTCCAACAACCCCGGCGCGCTGAAAATCACGATTCGCAAGTTTTATCGTGCCAGCGGCGCCTCGACTCAGTTGAAAGGTGTCACACCCGACATCATCCTGCCCTCGCTATATAATCACGACGAAGTCGGCGAAGCAGCGCTGGAGAATCCGCTGCCATGGGACACGATCGCGCCCGCTTCTTACGAAAAGTTAAATTGGATCCAACCGGTCCTTCCTGAATTGCGCAGGCGCTCAGAAACGCGCGTAAATTCAGACAAGGACTTTGCGTATCTCAAAGCCGAGATCGAACGCTTCAAGCAAAAACAGGCAGAGAAGGCTGTTTCCATGAATGAAGCTCAGCGCCTGAAAGAAAAGCAAGAAGCCGACGAACGCCTTAAAGCGCGCAAAAAAGAATTGGCTGCCCGGCCGGAACCGGGCTGGAAAGTGTATGATATTACGCTGAAGAACGCCGAGCAACCTGGCTTGCCCGCGCCTGTCGCGAAAACCAATTCACTGAAGACGGCGTCTACCGCGACTAACAGCGCCACAAACACCGTCGCGAAGAATGATCCGGACGACCCTGAAGAGCATGTAGAAGAAAAAGTTGCTGCCGTGGATATCACGCTGGAAGAAGCCAAACGCATTTTGATGGACCTGGTAAATCTCACCGGGCGCAACGGATCGCTGGTCGGCGCCGCAGTGAACTGACGGCGGGCTGGCAGTGGCCCTACATCTATGGCAGCCATTGAGACGTTGCCGGAAATCCAGGAACACGCGAAGGAAAAGATCGAGGAGGCCTTCGAGAAGGGTTGGAATGTGATCGTCTGGAACGACCCGATCAACCTGATGACTTACGTTGTGTTCGTGTTCATGAAAGTGCTTGCGTTCAACAAAGAGAAAGCGACCAAGCACATGCTCGAGGTGCATCAGAACGGCAAAAGCATCGTCGCCACCGAGACACGCGAGAAAGCGGAGCTTTACCATCAGCAAATTCAAGCGCATGGATTGATGGTGACCATCGAGCAGGTGCAATAGCATGCGAGCGGGACGTAAGAACGATAAGCTGGTGTTGCAATTCGGGGCTGTCGAAAAGGAACTTCTTCTGCAGACCGTCGACGCCATTCTCGAGAATTACAAATTGAAACCGGGAGAGCTCGATCCGCGAACTGCCGCGGTCTGGTACAGCACTCGCGGCTGCAAAAGTGCGGGAATGAGCGAGGACGAGGCTCGCGAATGGGTCGAGAGTCTTTACGGATTCAAAAGCGCCAACGCGCAACTTTTGCAACAGTGCTGCGCGCAGATCAAGGAAACGGAACCTGGAGAATTTGAACTCGCCGTAAAAGTTGCCGATGCCGGCAACCTGGTGACCGTCCTCAACGACCATCGCTTGCATCTGGCGGCCGTGCACGACATCGGTCAAAGCGACATGGATATGCGCGGCTGGGCGGACGACGAGCAACTCCCGTCCGAGAAAGACTCCGCGCTGGTGCAGATTGAATTGCTCGGCTGGTTGATCGAGGTCGTTCTCCGCCTCACCGCTCCCGAAGCCGCGAGCTGGAGCGAACTGCTTGAACCGCCAGACATTGTTTAAGCACGGAGTTCGCGGAGAAATACCGTGCTCTTCGCATGCCCGATGATTAAATGTATCCCATGAGATGGCTGCTCCTTATATGTTTCTGCGCGTTCGCGGCTCGCGTGGACGCTCGCCCTCCCAATTTCGTGCTGATCTTTGCTGATGATTTGGGCTACGGCGATCTGGGTTGTTACGGCTCGAAAAATCTGACGCCGAATCTTGATCGCATGGCGCGCGAAGGCGTGCGCTTCACCCAGTTTTGTGTGCCGCAGGCGGTCTGTTCGGCGTCACGCGCCGCTTTGCTGACGGGGTGTTATCCGAATCGCGTGAGCATCCAGGGCGCGTTGCCGCCGCGAAGCAAGGTCGCGCTCAATCACAACGAAATCACGATCGCGGAACTGCTCAAAACTCGCGGCTACAAAACGGCTATTTACGGCAAATGGCACCTGGGCGATCAACCGGCTTATCTGCCACCGACGCACGGGTTTGATGACTACTTCGGTCTGCCTTACTCGAACGACATGTGGCCCTTTCATCCCTCGGGCGCGCAGCGCACAAACTATCCCTTGCTGCCGCTGATCAAAGGCACCAACGTTTTCGAATTGATGCCGGACCAAACGCAACTCACCACGCTGTATACCAGACACGCAGTGGAATTTATTCGCGCGAACAAGGGTCGGCCGTTCTTTCTTTATGTGCCACATTCGATGCCTCATGTCCCCTTGCACATATCGAAAAAGCATCGCGGCAAGTCCGGGCAGGGCACGTACGGCGACACAATTATGGAAATCGATTGGTCGGTCGGTGAAATCCTCAAAGCTCTCAATAAGCACAACCTGGAGGAGAACACGCTGGTCATTTTTACGTCTGACAATGGGCCGTGGCTTACCTACGGCAATCATGCCGGGAGCGCGGGGCATTTGCGCGAAGGCAAAGCGACCGTTTTTGAAGGGGGTGTCCGCGAGCCTTGCATCATGCGCTGGCCCGGGAAAATTCCGACGGGTCGCGTGTGCAACGACCTTGCCGTGAGCTTCGATCTGTATGCGACCTTCGCCAATCTCGCCGGCGCGGAGCTGCCAAAGGACCGCGTCATTGACTCGAAAGATATCTGGCCATTGATTGCCGAGCTACCCGGCGGAAGAAGTCCACATGACGTTTTCTACTACTATTGGGCGCAACACCTGCAGGCCATCCGCTCGGGCAAATGGAAACTGCACTTCGCGCATTCGTATCCTCACCCGGATCCGCTTGGCCAAGACGGCAAGCCGGGCAAGCTTCCAAACCAGCAGATCGGCCCTGCCCTGTTCGACCTCGAAACCGACCCCGAGGAAAAGAATGATGTTTACGCGGAACATCCTGACGTCGTGAAGCACCTGCAAGAACTCGCAGAACAAGCGCGGGAAGACCTCGGCGATTCCGCGACCAAACGGCCAGGAAAAAACATCCGGCCGGCCGCCGACGTGCGGCTATAGTGCTTTAGCTCATTTGGCCCCGGTTCGCTTTTTTAACTCCAGCAAACGCAAGCGGTCGAATGCATCCTGCTCCCGGAATGTTTCTTTGCTCGCTATCAACATATCCAAACTGAGAAATGGCACTCTCACGCTATCAACGACAACCTCACGCGCAGAACCGATAGCATCACTGTACGAGACCTTCCAGGCATGAATGCTAACGTCAACCTCCACCTCGTCCGCGATCTTGACGACGACATTTTCCAAAATATCTTTTGGGGTCAGTTCGCGAGCAGCGCCGTCCGCGAGCCTCGATAGGCCTTCCAGCACTCGCCGGCAATTCTCTTCGCTCGCTTCAACCAAAAGATCCACATCCTCAGTGGTGCGCACAAGGCCGTGAAGAATACAGGCCTGGGCGCCGCAAATCAGGTATTTAGCTTCGGCTTCGTTCAGGAACTTACAGACGCGGAGAAGTGGTGGGGATTCCGCCATGCGGTTCACCAGAGTCGCGGATTGCTCTGCGCCTTTCGCCAGCGCTCATAATCTTCGCGGGTTTTAGCCTTGAATACGAACCCACGCGGTCGCGGATAAGGATTTAGCAAATCCGCTTGCGCCTGAAGGACGCTCGCCCGGCGCAACGCTTCTTCCGGCGAGATTGCCTCCAAATCGTCATGAATCCGCCGCTTGCCCACGATCTTCACGGTGGGATTATCGGACAACATAGGTATGGGGTCAACGGGTTCGACCGCCGCAAAACCGGCAAGAAATGCCCATCCAATGCTTGACACGGTTCTCCACCCTTAATAGTATGCGATACCGCTATACTGCGTGAACCCTGAAAGTTGAATTATGTCCGAATTGCGGCGTGTTGCCACCCAGGTCGTAAGGGGCGTGCCTTATTTGAAGAAGGAGCTTGCGCGAAATCTTTCGCTGAGCACGGGGCATGTTTTTACGACGCCGATCACGTACTACGTGATCTTTAGCGGAAGATGCAATCTGGCCTGCAGCTTCTGCTCAATTTATCGCCAGGTTGAGCCGATCATCCCCGGCGAGGTGATGTTCAGGATCGTGCGTGAAACCAAAGAGCTTTCCGGGAAGGGGTTCAACATCTCGTTAAGCGGCGGTGAGCCGACCATTTACAAGCCGCTCTATGACACGTTGAAACTGGCGCACGACCTCGGTGTGAATTTCGGTTTCACGACCAATGCGCTCGCGCTCACCAAAGAAAACGTGAAGCGTATTCTTTCTTACGATCCTTTCAATATCAACGTATCGATCGAATCGCTCGATCCAAAAATCAACGAGCATCTGCGTCCGGCGCACGACGGCACGCGCAGGACGCTGCAAGGCATCGAGAACATCCTGGCCGAAAAGGAACGGGTCCGCAGCCGTGTGAGCGTGATCATCAAGCCGACGATCATGGACCAGAATTACCGGACCTTGCCTGACCTCGTGCGGTATTTCGGCAAACATCCCAAGGTGCAGATCAACTTCCAGCCGTTCGTCGGCGAAAACGGCGATCCCCATAATGTGCGTGACCTCAACGCGTTGCGCGCGGTGTTCGATGAATTGTTGGCCTTGCAGGCCGAGGGCTATGGCGTGATGGGCAGCGCCACGACGTTCAATGATTTTTACGGATACGTCAAAGAACCGCCGGACCAGAATAATATGCGGCGCCTGAACCTGGAGGGTCATAAGCGCAATTGCGACATTGGGTTGCGGGCAATGACGATTTATCCGAATGGCGACGTTTATTTCTGCGACTTCCTGAAGAAAGCTATCGGAAACGTCTACAACAACAGCCTCAGCGAAATTTACTACGGCGAAATGGCGAATCGTCAGCGCAAGACGATGGTGCATTGTGACCTGGATTGCCAGCAAACCTGCAAGCGCCGCACCTCGGTGTTCGTGAAAGCCCGCGCGTTTATCCGCATGGGTTAAACTTCTGCGGCTCGCCCAAGGTCGGCCGGGGGCGTATATTCGCGGCGGTGTTTAAATTTATAACGGAGGCCCTCGATCGTTGCGCCATCCGCTCCGCCTGCGGCAGCGTGCGTTCCGGCAATATCGAACCCGGTGTTATCGAACAAGCTGAGGCCATGCTTGCGCATGAGGACTTCCTTACCATGGAGCCGGCAGCGCCGACCGATCTTATTTTCCAAGGCACGCATGCATTTCGTTTTCAATCCCGCATAATCACTCCGTGGCCCGAAAATAATGTCGTGTACGGAAAACTGTATCGCGCTAGTGAACGCTGGACTCGAAAGCCGTCTGTGCTCCTGATTCATGGCTGGAACGGAGAACTCGGTTATTATTATCAATTTCCTTTTCTTGCACGGCTGCTCAATCGCTCCGGCCTGAATGCTATGATGATCGAACTGCCTTACCATGCCCGGCGCCGGCCACGCGCCGCAGGAGCTATCAATAATTTCATTTCTCACGATCTCGTGCGGATGCTCGAAGCCACACAACAGGCCATAGCAGATCTTCGCGCCGCACTCGCGTGGTTGCGCGCACAAGGCTCGCCACTGACTGGCATGTGGGGCATATCGTTGGGCGCGTGGCTCACGGGGCTTGTGGCCTCGCTCGATCCGGAAGTAGGCTTTACTGTCCTCATGTCCCCAGTGGTGAGCCTTGACCATGCGATCCGCGACCTGCCGTTTTGCGAACCGATCCGCAACAGCCTCGGAGCCCGAGACTTCGATGTAAGAAAGCTCAATCTCGCCAGTCATGTGCCGCATTGCGCGCCCGATGGGGTGCTGATCGTCGAGTCAACCCACGACCTCTTCGCACCGACTGAAACCGTAGAAGAAGTGTGGAAGCTTTGGCGACAGCCGGAGATTTGGCGGGTTCCTCACGGGCATATCAGTATCCTGGCCTCGGTGCCGATGATGCTGCGCGTAAGTCGCTGGATCAGAGGCAAAACCAAGGGTCTTTTAAGTATCGACACTCCCGCTCCGGCACGCTAAACTGGGCAAGTTAGGGACCGAGTCCAATGCCGAAGCTCATTATTAAATGCGATGAATTGCCGGTACGCGCCTATGAATTGCGAGCCGGAATAAACCGCATTGGACGCAGCCCAAAGAACGATTTGCAGTTGGATCATCCGACCGTTTCCACCGCGCATTGCGAAATCACGGTGGCCGCGGACGGTATCGTGGTGCGCGATTTGGGCTCGACCAACGGCACATACATCAACCAGGAACAGGTCACCGAAGGCACAATCGAACAGGGCACTACGCTGCATGTTGGTGAAGTCGAGATGGAACTCGAACCCATCAAGGCCAACATTTCGATTCCCCAAATCGAACAGCCGCAGCAACGCCGCCCGCAGGTGTTCGAGGACGGCACCGTTTCGTGCACAACCCATGTCGACGAGCGAGCCACTTTTCGATGCACCCATTGCAAGCAATTGCTATGTGATGAATGCGTGCATCGGTTGAAGCGCGTGGGCGGCAAATTGCATCTGCTTTGTCCCTCCTGCAGCAATCATTGCGAACCGATCGCGGCGCCCAAACGCAAACGTTCTTTCTTTGGTTTCCTGGAAAAAACGCTGAAGATGGCACCCAAATCGCGCGCTAAGAAATAAGTTTCAATCTACCAGGAACGCGCCGTCCGAAATTTGCAATTTGATTCCCGCGGAAAGCCCCGCCGGGTCGAGCTTGAGTTTGAAAGTGTGAACCCCGGCGGGAATATCCGCCGCCAAGTCTGTGTTTCCTCCGATCGGCTTTCCGTCCAACCACGCTTTCGGCGTTTCTACGCCTTCCAGGTGCAACTTGACTGTTCCGCTGCCCGCCGTCTCAAAACGCGCGGCGGCAAAGAATGGTTCATGCCGATTCGCAAGGGGGAGTTCTGCTTCCAATTCTCGCTTCTGTAGCGTGCCGCTGACGGTCGTTGACATGCGCGACCAGTTTTCAACTTTGTCATCGTCGCTCAGGCTGATGCGCCATAGGCGTGCGACATTTTGTTTGCTGGCATCGTAAGGACCGGGCTTACCCAACTCGGACAGAAAGCGCAGTAGGTCCAGGCGCTCGTTGGGGGCAAGGGCATCTAACAGCCCGGACGGCATTAACGAGTCGCCGACTTTTCGGGAAGCGATATTTTTCTTCGGAATGGAGATTTCCTTGTTCGTTGCGTCGCGGAGGATCAGTTCTTCGTTGCTCTCACGCACGAGGACGCCGCTGAATTCGTCGTTGTCCCTGGTGCTGACGATCACAGAATTATAACCTTCCATTACTTTCCTGTTGGGCATGAACAGCGATTCGACAAGGTAATCGACCGGGGAACTCGCGCCAACACTTGTCATGTCCGGTCCCACTTTGCCTCCCGCACCACCGATCGCGTGGCAGGTGGTGCAGCTCAACTCTTTTCGCCGATAGATTTGCTCGCCGCGCGCAGGATCACCTTCTTTGACGTGCCGGGCGATCTGGTCGATCTCGGCGCGCGTGAGTTCGTGTGCCTGGCCGGATGGTGAAAGCGCAATCACCAGGTCGGCCTCGCTGCGCGCGCCTTCGCGTGCGGCGCGCAAGCCGGCTTTCGTGGCGGCTTCGGGCAGTGATGCTTTCGGCACTGCTCGAGCAAGCAGAGGGCCCGCACCTTTTACGGTTAGCGCGTCCCGCCAAACCAAGAGCGCTTCATCTTCGGTCCGTGTTTCCTTCAGTACGTCCATCACAAATGGCACACCCGCGCCAAGATCCACCGCAGCCAATGTCGTCGCGGCCCGCCGCCGAATCTGCGGATCAGGCTTCGTCGCAAGCTCACGCAGTCGAGCCACCACATCACCTTTGTTGCCGATCTCCCGCAAAGCGTCGAACGCTATGGCATTGCCCTCGCCCGCCGCTTTGGCCAAAACCGGAACCGCGGCCGAAAATTTCCAAGTGCCGGCCAACCGAAAGGCGGCGTCTCTGACTTTCTGATCCTCATGCGACAGAAATTTGGAGAGCCGCGCCGCGTCGCCATCCGGTTTCACCCCGCGCAATCGCGCAGCTTCGGCCAAAGCATTCAGGGCCCGCGCTGAGTCCACATTGCCGGCCTCGCTGAAAAGCCGCTCCAGTTCCTTCGGCGCCCCTGCTCTGCCGATGAGTTCAATCATGTTGCCCGAACCGATTGGCTTTCCCGCGATCAGTTTCGCCACCAGGCCGGAGGCTTGAGCCGGCGGAAGCGCTTTCAGGCCGAACTCAAGTTGCTTCTCGCGCCCTTCAATCTTCCACACGCCCGATTCGACTGCCGCAATCCACGGCTGAGCAAGCTCATTGATCGAAAGCCACACCGCGTAATCCAGAAACTCATCCATGGGATGATTGAGCGCGCTCAGGACGAGTTCGGCCGATCGTGCACTTGGAATGCGCGCCAGCGCACGAACAGCTTCCAGGCGTACGCGCGGAAACGAATCCGCTACGCGCGGGACCAACAAATCGATCGGTGACCAGAGGTCCGCGTGCCAATCGCTTACCAGGCGTACCGCCGCCGCGCGGACGTGACCGTCTTTTGCTTCGAGCATTTTGTTCAAAAGCGCTACGGGCAGGTTGGAGCGGGACAGGTTCTGATACAGCCAAAGCCCTTCCAATTGAGCGCGCTCACTCTGCTGCGCCGTCGTCCAATTATCGAGATCCTTGCGAATCCCTTCGCCACGATCGATCAAGACGCGGCGCGCCTGCTCGCGATTGAATCCATTGGCCGACAGAAGCTGCCCGAACAGGTCCGTATTGTTCAAGTGAAAGAAGTTCGGCTTGTTCACGAGCTCCT
>DATENK010000811.1:0-2981 GCA_035275085.1 Verrucomicrobiia bacterium
TCCCAGTTGCCGAGGTGCGTCGTGACCAGCAGAACGCCTTTGCCGCGACTGTGGGCGGCGGTGAAATGTTCCCAACCATTCAATGCTGAAAAGAGAGTCTTAACCGGTTGACCGCTTTCGAACCGCCATAAGTCGATCAGCTTGAGGGCGAATTGCTGAAACACTTCGCGCGCGCATTTGCGAGCTGCTGGTTCGTCAGCGACCGCCGGCAGTAAATTGTTAATAACTATTTCGCGCCGTGTGGGCACCAGCGCCCAGTATAAGGTTGCCAGAAGGCTTCCGATCCCGGCGACAAGGCTGGCGGGCAAGATCTTGATCGTTCTGAGCCCGATTTTCCAAACACCGGCGCGGTATAGAGCCGAAGGTTCATCTTTTCTTCCTCCCGCCGCGGCCTTCCACCAAAAAGGCAAGAGATAAACGGCTATCGCCAAGACGGCGCCGATACCTGTTGCACAAACTTTGCCGAGGCTGGCCAATCCGGCGTTGCTGGACCAGGCGAGCGAACCGAAGCCGACCACAGTGGTCCCGCCACAGAGCAATAGCGCGCGGCCGGTTGTCCGCAGCGTTTCAGTGACATCGCCGCCGTTTCGGCGCAAGGAAGTCAGCGTGTGGATGGTGTAATCGACCCCCGCACCCAACAAGAGCGGCAGGGCAAGCAGGTTCATGAGGTTCCAGTCCCATCCCGCGACTCGCATGATGGCTAACAACGCCACCGCGCCCGCCGCAACGCAAATAAGACTGAGCACGATTTCGCGGACGCGTCGGAACGCCCACCACAGAGCGACGCCTACGAGGATCACCACTGGCGCAAGCACGCGCTTGAGTTCCCTGCGGACGACTGCCAGCAACTCACCCCCGAGTGTTTCCCAACCAGCGACCCACACGCCTTCGGGCATTGCGGCGGATAATTCCGCGGCCGTTTTAGCCGCAGACGCTACCGGCCGTGCAAAGGCCAAAGCAGCCATCTCATCGGGCCCATGGCCAACAACTTTGTCCAACAACCATCGGCTCGAAAAATTGGTTGGGGTGAAATTGCCAGTGGACCACGTTTTCAAAATGGCTTCAGTCATGGTGAGCGACTCGGGAGTGAACCCCGCATCGATCGCCACTTTCATTAAATCCGGGTATCGCCCGCTCAGCCATTGCGCCGCCGGGTTATTCGCGTGCCGATTATCCGGGACAGGCAGCATCGCGCGCGGCAGTTCGTAGCTGTCGAGTTTTCCTTGCGCAACCAACTGCTGGAGTGTCGGGGCGATGGCGTCCATGCGGCGTGCGACGTCGGTCTCTGTTTTTCCGCGCACGATCAGCCAGATCGGCTCACCCTGCTCACCCATGTTGCGCCTGATGCCTTCTAGTGCGGCGTAGGCTGGGCTATTGCGAGGCCGCAACGGCTCCGACGATTGGTCCAGGGGCGGCAAACCTTTGCAGGCTAACAGGCCGACGGTGGCAATGAGTAGAGCGGTCGCCCCCCAAGCTATGAAGCGGAAAGGTGTGCCAATGCGCGAAACTGCATAGCTCGATGATGGTGAACTCGTTAACGGCGGCAGGTACAAGAACACCATCACGACTGCCGCAATGCCGACACCCAATCCGACCAGCGTCCCCAATTGTCCGAGACCTGGCAGTCCCCCAAGGTTCAGTAAAAAGAAAGCTCCACCGGTGGCGAGAGCGCTCAGGAAGATGCCAGGCCCGATCTCGCGCCGAATTTCATCCGCCGACTTTCGCGGGTGTGCGCGCCACTCCTGGTACATCACTACTCCATAGTCGGCGAGGCCGAGCAGAATGCCTGCGAAGCCCGCGCTGACGACATTCAATGTGCCGAGCACCCAGCCCGCCAGCGCGAACGTTTCCGCCAGGATCACTCCCAGCAACGCAATCAGCCACAGCAAGGGCCGCCATCGGCGATGCGCAATCCAAAACATTGCCGCGACGACCCCCGCAGTGCCAAGCACCGACGTGCGCATGTCTCCTTCCATGCTGCCGGCGATTTCGGCGGTGAACGCTGGGCCGCCGGTAAACCCCAGGCTAACATCGCGCACGACGATCACCGGCTTGATCTTCGCCAGCCAGTCACGGCACTCGCGATAACTTCTGAGCGGCGCTGCGGCCTGCACAAACACCAACCGAAATGTCCCGTCGGGTGACGCGAACATCTCCCGGTCCGACATAGCGGAGGGCGCATCCGGCAATTGCATGAGATTGAACGGATCATATGGCAGGCGCGCCAACTCGGATGGTGAAAAGGTGGTGGCCAATCGCTGTTGCGTCTCGCGCAAGACGGCTGGAATATTTTCCGGCGAAAGGCGATTGGTGAGTTCATGAAATTTTTGCGGCGGCTGATTCAACCAAAGATACGCGATCAACTCGGCGGCTTGCGCAGGGTTCTCCATCCAGGGCGGTTGCCAAATCGCCCCACGCACGAGCTCCGGCCGCTGGCGCAATTGCTCGGCGACGGTTCGCGCGGCTCGTTCAGCCGTTTCGGCATCGGCGGCGCGCACGGTGACGATCAACTCGTTTGCATTGGCGAAATATTTCTGGTGCAGCTTCAGCCCCTGCACTGCGGGAACGTTCGCGGGCAAAAGGTTTAAGACATCTGGATCGAATCGCAGACGAAAGAGCCCGGGCAGCAGCAGGATAAATGCGACCCACAGCCAATGGCGTGGCCGCAATTTCATGGCCGGAAATAGCCTTCGATCATCTCACCGGTCCGAGCATTGCCGAGCGTGAATCGGTCGCCCCTCCACAAAAATGCCCAATCGCCGGCTGGTTGTTTCGTCTGCAAGACCCGCGCTAGATAAAGCCAGCCGATGCGATCGAAGGCTCGTGAAGACGAGCGGCCTCCCAGGGTGCGGTTCTGCGGCGGGAAAGAAATTCGCCAACGCTGGTCGTCCCCCTGAGCTTCGACGAGGGTAATCGGGGTTTTCAGAAACTGCAGGAGGAATTGTCCGTCGCGATGGGCAGCCCACACGACGGACAATTCC
>DATENK010000812.1:0-4916 GCA_035275085.1 Verrucomicrobiia bacterium
GACGCGCTGGACGCCAGAGACTGGTTTGTGAATTTCAATGGCCTGGCAAAGCCACAGGAGCGGCAAAATGATTTCGGCGGCGTCTTCGGCGGCCCCATCGTCAAAGACCGGGCCTTCTTCTTCTTCTCCTACGAAGGGCTGCGGCTGCGCCAGCCGTCAACCCAGCAAAGCGCCGTCCCGGACGCCGCGTCGCGGCAGCAAGCTCCGGCCGCTATGCGTCCGTACCTGAACGCGTTTCCCATTGCGAACGGTGCCAGTCTCGGGGCCGGGCTGGCCGGGTTCAACGCGAGTTTCTCGAATCCTTCCTCGCTCGACGCCTCCAGCATCCGTGTGGATTCGGTCGTCAGCTCGAAGATGAGCGTCTTTGGCCGGTATAACTACTCGCCCTCCAGTGTAGACCAGCGTAGTCCGCCTTTCGCCGGCCCGGTCCTCAGCATGACGAATTCGCTTTCATCGTCAGTACACACGCTGACGGCCGGCCTCACACATCTGATCAAGCCGGCAGTCAGCAACGAAGTGCGGGCGAATTATAGCAACCACAGAATTGGCATTCAGTGGGTGATGGATGATTTCGGCGGGGCCGTGCCGCCTCCCGATTCGATATTGTTTCCCGCGGGGGCCTCATCCGCCAGTAGCCTTTTCGGATTGTTCATCCCGGGCGTCGGCCAATACAATCAAGGCAAACAAGGGACGAGCGAGCAGCGCCAGCTCAACTTCATCGACAATCTCTCACTGACCACAGGCCGCCATCAATTGAAGTTTGGCGTGGACTATCGCTGGCTCGCTCCTTTCAGCAGCCCATTCTCATACCGGCAATTCGTGTTCTTTACGGGAGTGGCGGCGACGCCCGGCGGCGCTCTTTCGGGAACGGCGGCGCTCGCCGCGACGTTCGCTCTGCAAAGTAGCGCGCTGCTATCGCAGAACTTCTCGCTTTATGGCCAGGACACCTGGAGAGCCACACCTCGACTGACCGTGACTTATGGCATGAGGTGGGACGTGAATCCGCCACTGAAGGGCAAGAACTCGGCGAACGATCCATTCACCGTGGTGGGCCTGGATCATCCCGCCACGACCACCCTGGCTCCTCGCGGCACACCGCTTTACGAGACAACCTATGGGAATGTGGCGCCTCGATTGGGACTGGCGTATCAGGTGAGTGAGAAGCCGAATTGGGGCAGCACCCTCCGGGCCGGTTTCGGAGTATTTTACGATCTCGGCCAGGGATCGCTCGGAGGCGTCTCCAGCTTTTTTCCATACATCGCCGTGAAGATTATTCAGCCGACACCAACACCGTTTCCGTTGAGTCCTCAGAACGCAGCTCCTCCGGCGCTCACCGCCAATCCGCCCGTTGTCACTCTTCTAGTCGCCGACCCGCGCTTGAAGCTTCCGCGAACATACCAATGGAATATCGCGCTGGAGCAGTCCCTCGGAAGGAGCCAGAGCCTCTCGTTAACCTATGTAGGTGCGGTCGGGCGCGACTTGCTCCGATCAACCCAGTTGTTTAACGTCAATCCGAATTTTCAGACCGTCATCCTCACGGACAATTCAGCAACGTCGGACTACCATGCGCTACAACTCAAGTTTCAGAGGCGTTTGTCGCGAGGGTTGCAAGGGTTGGCATCCTACAGCTTTTCACACTCGATTGATATTGCTTCGATGGATGCGGCCAACGACCGCAGCACGCTGGGCACGATTGCCCGTCCGAACCTGGACCGCGGGAGTTCGGACTTCGACATTCGGCACGCATTCACCGCCGGGGTGACTTGGGATATGCTTTCTCTGGGATCGGACAAAGGTGTCCGTGCTGCATTGGGTGGCTGGTCACTGGATGTTTTTATTTTGGCTAGATCAGCCTTACCCGTTGATGTAGTCGGGGAAACTGTTTCTGACGCGGGCGTCACCCTTGCTTCCCGCCCGAACGTGAACCCGGGAGAGCCTCTTGAGCTGCATGGGCCGCAATTCCCCGGCGGCAAGATTTTCAATGGCGCGGCTTTTACTGCGTCGCCCGCCGGGCAGCAAGGTAATTTCGGGCGCAACGTGCTGCGGGGATTTGCCGCGGCGCAAGCGGATGTCGGGTTGCAGCGGCAATTTCACGTCACCGAGAAGGCGGGGCTTCGTTTCCGCGCCGAGTTCTTCAACATCTTCAACCATCCGAACTTTGGCAATCCCAACAACGTCCTGACCAGCCCGCTGTTTGGCCGCTCGACTCAAACGTTGGCGAACAGTCTAGGGTCAGGCGGGGCGAATGGCGGTTTCAATCCTCTCTATCAGATTGGCGGCCCGCGCTCGATCCAGTTAGCACTCAAGCTTCAGTTTTAAACCGACTAGCCAGTCAGGCTCGGCGATAAAAAAACGCATCCTTCCGCCCTACCGTTGAGCTGACTCCCATGTGGCCGCCGTCACGTTGAATCCCCCTAAAGAGTGACAGAAGTTTACTCTCATTTCGGGTATTCCGCGCACGCCAGAGCCGCTACACTTTTTTTCGTGCAACGATTGTTTTCAATGTTCCCTCAAGGCGGCCCGGGCGTCGCGTTGTTGCTGCTCAGGATCTCTGTGGCGGCGACCTTTCTTATCAACGCGGCGAATCAATCTGCCGTGGCTTCAATTCGTTTGGTTTTCGTGGGCATCTGGCTGGTATTCATCTCGTTGAGCATCGGCTTCTTGACACCTTACCTGTCAGTTATCGCGTGCGTGTCCGCCCTGGCAAATTTGCTGATTGGTTCTCAGTCGGGCAGCCTCACCTGTGTCCTCCCGATATGTGATGCCGCCGCGCTCGCGCTCCTCGGGCCGGGCGCTTATTCGCTGGATGCGCGCTTGTTTGGCCGCCGCGTTCTCGTTGTTCATCCTCGTAAAGACACAACCCGGCACTGACTAACCGGCCATCGCGAATTGCGAATCTGAGCGCCGACGCATCCAGGCATCCATTGAACCGGCATCGAGAATCCCCAACTACCTCGATAGAGTGGGTGAATGTGTGGCCGAAAGTGGTAGTAAGAAACCATTCTATCTCGTGATGCTTCCTCCGCGGCGTTCCTGCATAGTCTGGAATGATGACGGATTCAACCGACTCTGTAACGAGAGCAAGATAGATGCTATGAGATACAACAAAGACTTTATCGCGGAGATGCTCGCCGGAAATTCCCTCCTGACGACGGGGAGCCGCGCGCAGAATGCTCCCCCCGGCGATTCTGCCGATGGTTGCGGCTCCCTGCCCCGCCTCCACTTAGATGTCGATGATGCCGCGCTTCAAAGCGATGGTTACAGCATGGGTGCGGTCATTAGCGCCGAGCTTTGAAAGAATATTCCGCATGTGGGCTTTGACGGTTTCTTCTGAAATCGCGAGGTGGGCGGCGACGATTTTATTGGCGTTACCAGCGGCCACTTGCCGCAGTACTTCGATTTCGCGCTCGGTCAACTCATCGTCCGCATGGTGTTCTGCCATGTCGATGGCGATTTCGGGGGGGATTCGTCTTTTGCCGCCATGCACGATCCGAATGGTCTCGGCCAATTCCTTCCGCAGCATGCTCTTGAGCAGGTAGCCGGAAGCTCCGGCTTTGAGGGCTCGGTCTGCCAGGGCGTCTCCACTGTAGGTCGTCAACACGATGATGCGGGCGTCCGGAAATTCCTTACGAATGGCCACAATCGCGTCGGTCCCATTCAGGAGTGGCATCCGCAAGTCCATCAGCGTTATGTCTGGACGATGGGTGCGGAATTGCTCGACCGCTTCGCGTCCATTGCTGGCTTCCGCGACGATAACCATGTCGGTTTCGCTTCCAAGGACGGCAGCGATCCCTTCTCGTAACACGGGGTGGTCGTCCACAGTGAGAATGCGAATCGGACTGCTGGTGTTCATAGTTGCCTCACTAACGGCAGCTCCTTCGTTACTCTGCCCTCTTGCATTTGTCTCGCCGCCAATTCCGCCCTCGTGGTCGCCAGAGTATACTACGAATCCCCCGAAAGAGGGGTAAAAGAATAGCCCCAATTTGGGTGTTGCGCACGCGTGAGGGCCGCTATGCTGCCTTCCGTGCAACGATTGTTTTCGATGTTTCCTCAAGGCGGCCCCGGCCTCGCCTTATTGCTTCTGAGGATATCTGTAGCAGCGACTTTCCTGATGAACTTGGCGAATCCTCCGGGTGTGGCCTCCGGGTATCTGCTTTTTGCGTGTGCCTTCTCGATTGTCCTATTCCTGAGTATCGGCTTCCTGACGCCGATTTTAGCTGTTATCGCCTGTGCGTCCTCAGTCGCGAACCTGTTGATTGGTTCTCACTCGGGCAATCTTATCTCTGTTTTCCCGATATTCGACGCGGTGGCGCTCGCGCTCCTCGGGCCGGGCGCTTATTCGGTGGATGCGCGCTTGTTTGGCCGCCGCGTTATGGTCGTCTCCCCTCGCAAAGGCACAAACCAGTACTGAGTTCCCCGACCTTTCAACAGCCGCCTTGAACCCCGTTCTTCTGCCGCCATCTCATTCTCGCCTACCACGATAGAGGTATCGCGTCGGCCGTCAAAAGCGTTAGCACCAACGTACTCCATCTCGTGATGTATTTATTGCGGCGACCCCTCATAGTGTGAGTGTTCCGGTCGGTCTGCTAGCAGAAAGGAACGAGACAATGACCGCACAACCAAAAATCCACAATTACTCAAAGGAAGGACACCATGAAACAACCAGGCGACAGATCGCGCCGTCGCTTTCTCAAGGCGAGCTCGGCGTTGGGTCTGGCAGTCGCATTCAACCCTCGTGCCGTCGGCGAGGCGTTTGCAGATTCGAAATCTAAAACCACTCTGACCCAAACCCGTGCTACACGGGCCAGCGAGCAGGCAGCGGACAGGAATGCGATTCGTCCGTTTCAAGTGAATATTCCAGAAGCGGAGCTTACCGACTTGCGCCGGCGCATCAACGCGACGAGGTGGCCTGAGCG
>DATENK010000813.1:0-3901 GCA_035275085.1 Verrucomicrobiia bacterium
TTTCGAACGAGCTTTTTCCACTCGTTCATGTACGCGATTCCTTCGGCCATGGTCCCGATCATCGTTTTTAAGCTCAGCCCGCTGGAGGCCGGCATCGGTTATTCCATCGGACTGCTGATCCAATTTTGGGAACACACCAACGTGAAGGTTAACATCGGCCCACTTAAATATCTGATTATTTGCCCGACCTATCATCGCGTTCATCATTCGGCCACGCGCAACTGCCGGATGAACCTCGGCGCCACATTCACCATCTGGGACCGTCTGTTTGGAACGTACGTGGATCCCGCGACCGTGCCCGAAGACTTCCCCCTTGGCCTCGGCGTGGCAATCGAAAAGAAGGACATTCCCCGAATGCTGATCGGTGTTTAGCTGGATGTTGGAAAATGCAAGTAACTAAGACGTCTCAATGGCTTCTTAAAGACTTAACGAAATTTCCACGTCGTGATCATGCCGCCCAACGCGAAGAGGATATTCGGCGCCCATGCGGCCATCCACGGATAAACAAAACCTCGCGCGCCGAGTGCTGTCCCGATTTGCAGCAGCACAAAATACGCAAAACAAATCACGATGCTCATCGCGACGCCCGCGAAGACGTTGCGCCTGCCGGTCATGGCGCCGAAGGGCAGCGCAATCAGCACAATTACAAAGCACGTCCACGGCGCGGCCAAACGGCCGTGCATTTTCGTGTCAAGAATCGTCGTTTTCGGCGAACCCTCGGGGTGCAGTCGCTTGTAGCGCATAATCTCCATCAGTGAGAGTTGCGTTTTCTGAATCTGTTTAAGATCATCGATGCCTGCGATCTTGATTTCGCTGTCGATTTCTTCCGGCGTCTCAGTGAATTCCGGTATCGCGCGCGCGTCCTTCTGCTCCGGCAATGGAACCGCGCCGGGGATGTTCGGATAGACAAGTTCCTTTACGTTCAGAAAAACCCAGACACCATTTGTGCGGCCTCCGCGTTCGGCGCTAATCTCGCAACGTGTGCCCGTCGCGAGGGTCCATTCAACGTGCGGGCGAATCATCGTGCCGGTCTGGCGATCGTACACTTCGATGAACCACGTCCGCTTTTCGCGCGAGTTCGTGAAGCCCACATTCGGGACCCAGCGCTTGGCTGCTGCTCGCTTCTTCACAATCATATCCGCGCGCTCCGTGCTTTGCGGTGCCCAGAATTCGTTGATTAAAAACAGAATGACGCTTAACACGAATCCCAGCACCAGGTATGGCATTGCCATCCGCCAGATGCTGATGCCGGCGGCGCGCATCGCCACCAGTTCGTTGTGCCGCGCGTGGTGCACCATCGCATACAGCAAGGCCAGCAACCAGGCTGCAGGCAGCATCGGGAACACAAGGTCGGCGGGGGTTTTTACCGCGTAATAAAGCGCGATGTCTCCGGCCTTCAGTCGGGCCTTCTGGAACATGTCCATGTGGTTGATCAGATCGAAAGAAATCCAAAATATTAAGAACCCGCTCAAGCAATAAGCGAACGGGATCAGAAGCTCGCGCAATAAATAACGGTCCAGCAACCGCATTTCGGGCGCAAACTATGCGCGCCACCACTTCAAAGCAAGTTTGCCGCCGTCGATGCGGCTCATTATCATTCCCGGCATGGAAACCGATTCTGTCATCGATCTGCGCGCCGGGGTGCTGACCATGACCTTCGATCCGTCGAACGCCTTCATCCGCCATATCCGCTGGGGCGGGCAGGAACTGGTGCGCGCGATTTACGGCGCGGTGCGCGACCATAATTGGGCAACGATTCCATCGGCGATCACGAATCTAAATACAGAAATTAACAGCGACTCGTTCCGAATCAGCTTTGATGTCACTTGCCGCGAGCGCGAAATCGATTACTTTTGGCGCGGTAGCATCCGAGGGGAATCGTCGGGCAAAGTCAGCTACATCTTTGATGGGCAGGCGCGTTCCAACTTCCAGCGGAACCGCATCGGCTTGTGCGCGCTGCATCCCATGGAGGAATGTGCCGGGCGGCGCTGCGCCATCGAGCACGTCGATGGTTCGCGCGAGATCGGATCGTTTCCCAAAACTATTTCTCCGGAACAACCATTCCTCGACATTCGCGCGATCAACTACGGCCAGGTGCACGTTCGCTGCGAGGGCGAGACTTTCGAAATGGAGGACCAGCGCAATTGGGGCGACGCCTCATTCAAGACTTACTCAACGCCACAACGCCTGCCGAAGCCGGCCGCGGTAAGTGTCGGCGAAAAAGTGCGACACGAAGTTACCGTAACGTTGAGTGAACAGCCACGCATCATCGTTGCCGATCAACCGAAATTCCTGTTTCCGAAAATCGGTCGCCGCGTCGATCTCGACCTGACACAACCCGGCTTTGCTAAAGCGCTCAAACAAACGACCGAACCGCTGCACGTCGCATTCACTTATTCTTCTGAAGAGGAACTGCAGAATTTAGCGGAGGCGATGAAGCGAATTAAACCGAACGTTGCCGTCTGGATTGTTTATCACAAAAATGAAACGTGTACGAGCGTTAAGTCTCTCCTTGCCGCAAAAAAAAGGCTTGGGTCCAGCGCAGAATTTGCCGGCGGCACTCGCGAATGGTTCGTTGATTGGAACACGCAACGGCCGCCTAAGGATTATCCGGGCATGCTCGTTTACGCGGCCACGCCTCACATTCACCAGCCCGATTATATGACCATGATCGAAAACATCGCTGGGCTCGCCTCCGGGCCGGAGAGTGCGAAAGCATTTTGGGACAAACCGGTGATCGTTTCGCCCATCACATTATCCGCGCCAAACCTGCCATGGACTGTCGCGCTTATCTCTCGGATGGCACAGACAGGCAACGTGCACTCATTGACCTTCAAGCAGCCCGTCGATCTGGGCCTCGGCGATTTCGAACCGGTTCACGTACTTGCGACCCAATCCAGTCAGCCACTACTGACCGATGCGTTGGCGATGGTTGATGCGCAAGGTCGGCGGTTTACCCTCATTGCCAACTTCGCTGATCATCCTTTGAAGGTTTTGGTCAACGGCACCGAGCAAACGGTCGCTGCTAATCAGGTTTTGCGAGTTGGCCCCGCGTAACACCGAGTTGATTGAGCGCTCGAAGGTCGCGCCAAATCTGGTCGCCTGTTATTTTCCCTTTCAGAAGCTGATCATATTTGCTGATGGCGTCCCGTGCCTGCGCCGGCGATTCATCGACGAATTCGATACGAAACTTCCGCGCGCCAATCGATTGCAGGTGAGCGACATACTCGGCGCCGGTTTGTGCGCGCGCGTTGAAGACGGTGTTGCGACAGCCGGCATCCGCTTTCAAGACATGCTCCGCGCCCACGCGATCCCGAAGTTTCACCTCGTGCGTGTCGCAAGGGCGCCCGCAATCGCGGTAATCGGTTCCCGCTGACAGGAAAGCGCAAAAAACGCAGTGTTCCATGTGAAACATGGGCATGTGCTGATGGATCGTGATCTCGAACCATTCCGGCGGCGCGGATTTCAGCAGCGCATCCAATTGCGTGATGTTCAAATCGTAAGACGCGGTAACACGTTCCAGGCCGAAGTGTTCGACGAAGTACTCGGCCGTAAGCCGATTCGCCACGTTCAGGGAGAAATCGCCGACACGCCGCGCATCCTCGAAGAATTTTAGATGATCGTAATTGCGCACAAGATATCCATCGGCCTCCGATGACCGGACCAACTTCAGGGTCCATTCTTCGCCCGTCTTGAAGATCCGCGGTGGCGCAACGAAAATCGCCGCACCGGCTGCACGCGCGCGCCGGACGGCGTCGCGATAACGCTTTGGGTGCTCGAGTTCGCAATAAATCGTTCGCATGCCGGCCTCCACCGCGGCGTCAAGCTGTGGCAAGGTTCGCACAAGCACGATCAACTCACCCATTGGAGCGCGGACAGCCTGTCCGCGCATGGAGCCGGA
>DATENK010000814.1:0-3703 GCA_035275085.1 Verrucomicrobiia bacterium
CTGATGGGTGGTCATCTGCGTTCGAAAGAGTCACGCGTGGTCGCAGTGTGCGATGTGGACACAACCCGCCGCGAATTCGCCAAGAAGACCGTGGACGAGCATTACGCGAAAGAAGCGGCCGCCACCAGCGGCAAAGGTTGCGAAGCTTATAAAGATTTTCGCGAGTTGCTCGCATGCAAAGACATCGACGCCGTGGTGATCGCCACGCCGGATCATTGGCATGCGCTGATTGCGATTGCCGCCGCCAAAGCAGGCAAGGACATTTATTGCGAGAAGCCGCTCTGCCAATCCCTCCACGAAGCGCGCGCGATGGTAAAGGCCGTTCGGAAGAACAATCGTATCTTCCAGACCGGCAGCATGCAGCGTTCGTCGAAGGAATTCCGCGTCGCGTGCGAACTCGTGCGGAATGGCGCAATCGGCAAGATCAAAAACATCGAGGTCGCTGTTGGTGGGCCCGGGGTTCCGTGCGATTTGCCGGCAGAGACTGATGAACCCGGTCTCGACTGGAACATGTGGCTCGGTCCCGCGCCGATGCGACCCTACCATTCTGAGCTCAGCCCGCGCGGGGTCCATAAGCATTTTCCAAACTGGCGCAATTATCGCGAGTACGGCGGCGGCATGATTACCGATTGGGGCGCGCACCATTTCGACATCGCCCAATGGGGCATGGGAATGGATAACAGCGGTCCCGTGGAAATTTTCCCACCGGAGAAGCCCGACGCCAAGTTCGGCGCGCGATACTTGTACGCAAACGGCGTGGAAGTCGTCCACAAGAATGGCAACGGCGTCTGGTTTTACGGCAGCGATGGCAAAATTTACGTCAACCGCGGCAAATTCGAGTTGTGGCTCGGCGAAGAACAGAAAGCCAAATCTCCGGCCGACTGCGATCAGGTCGCCTCCACATTGCTGAAGGACAATGCGGTCCGCCTCTACAAGAGCAGCGACCATCGCGCCGATTGGATCAACTCCATACGCACGCGCAAGCCACCCATCTGCGATGTTGAAGTTGGCGCGCGCACAGTGAGTGTTTGCCACCTGGTGAATCTCGCCTATTATCATGGCAAACGTATCAAATGGGACCCGAAGGCCGAGCAATTCACCGAGGGAACCGGCGATCCGAAGTGGCTGGACGTGCCGCATCGCGGCCCATGGCAAGTTTCATAATTAGCTACCCCTGAGACGGCTTTCGGGGCAATAATCGCGACGAGATATGCCAATCTCGATCGCGGACATTGCGCTTTCAGGATGAAAACCGTGAGTAAAACGGCGCTGTTGCGACGTGCCATCGCCCGCGGTTGTGTCCCAATGCCGGGCGCGTTCAACGCGGCGACGGCGCGCTTAATTGAGCGCTGTGGATTTCCGGGCGTTTACATCAGTGGTGCCGGATTGGCCAACGCCACCGCCGGGGTTCCAGATATCGGATTGCTAACCCTCACTGAAGTTTCGCAACTCGCGGGTTATATCGCCGACGCGGTAAATATTCCGGCTCTGGCGGATGCGGACACCGGATTCGGCGGCGTGGAGAATGTTGCGCGGACGGTTCGGACCTTCGAACGAATTGGCCTCGCCGGCATGCACCTGGAAGACCAGGAATTCCCAAAACGCTGCGGGCACCTGGCCGGAAAAACCCTGGTGTCCTTGGACGAAATGGCCGAGAAGATCCGCGCGGCGGTGTCTACGCGTCGCGATAAAGATTTCCTGATCGTCGCCCGCACGGACGCGCGTTCGGTTGAAGGACTTGAATCGGCGGTGCAGCGGGCAAAAGCTTATCTGGAAGCAGGCGCGGACATGATTTTTCCTGAAGCGATGCAATCGCCCAAAGAGTTCCGCGATTTTGCGCGCAAAGTCCGCGCACCGTTGATGGCGAACATGACAGAGTTCGGCCGGAGCCCGTTATTGAACGTGGACGAGTTGGCGGAGATGGGATATCGGATCGTGATTTTTCCGCAGACCGCCTTCCGCGTATCCATGCACGTTGCGGAGAGCTGCCTGCGTGATTTGAAAAAACGCGGCACACAAAAAGCCTGGATCGACCGCATGCAGACCCGCGAGGATTTATATAAACTATTGAATTACCGTGCCGACTGAAACGAAACCCAATTATAGCCCTGGTCTGGAAGGGGTCATCGCAGGTGAAACCTCGATCTGCTGGGTCGATCCGAATGCGGGATTGTTGTACCGCGGCTACGACGTGCATGATCTGGCTTCACACGCAAGTTTCGAGGAAGTCGTGTGGTTGCTGCTGCATGGCGAACTGCCCACGATGCCAGAACTGGCAGGCATCAGCCGGCAATTAGCTTCCGAACGCGCTTTGCCTGCAAAGGTCATCGAAATGTTGCAGCTCATCCCGCGTGACACCCATCCGATGGATGTGCTGCGCACAGGTGTTTCGATGCTCGCGGCGTTTGATCCCGAACTAAACGACCACTCGCACGCAGCCAATATACGCAAAGCCCTTCGGCTCATTCCTAAAATCTCCACCTTGGTGACGGATTGCTCGCGGATCCAGCAAGGGATGGACTTGCTCCCGCCGAAAGCCGATCTGCCCATGGCGGCCAACTTTCTTTATCAACTCAAGGGCGCCTCGCCGGAAGTATGGGAGGCGAAAATGTTCGATTCGATCTTGGTTCTGTACGCCGAGCACGAATTCAATGCATCCACTTTTTCCGCCCGCGTCACCGCTTCGACCATGGCCGATATGTACGCCGCAGTCACCACCGCGCTGGGGACTTTGAAAGGACCGCTGCATGGCGGCGCCAACGAAGAAACGATGAAAATGCTCGAGGAGATCGGCTCGCCGGATCGCGCCGAATCCTGGCTCAAGGAAAAGCTGGCTCGCAAAGAAAAAATCATGGGCTTCGGCCATCGCGTTTACAAAAGCGGCGATTCACGCGTCCCGATGATGCGCGAATTGGCGCGTGATCTCGGCCGCCGTTTTGGCAAGGAGGCGTGGGTGCAGATTTGCGAGAAGCTCGAGGCGGTGATGGAGCGCGAAAAACATCTGTGCGCCAACCTGGACCTCTACGCTGCGCCGGTGTTCCTTCTCCTGGGGATTCCAGCGGAACTAAACACGCCAATCTTTGCAATTTCGCGCATCAGCGGTTGGTGCGCGCATGTCATTGAGCAACACGATCGCAATCGGCTTATACGGCCGCGCAGCCTGTACACCGGCAAAGCCGAGCGGCGGTACCAAGCACGGCGAGATGCGTGAAGCCGCCCGAGTACTTCAATTTCGCCCGTGATGTGGTGGAACCTTGGGCGCGCGAGCGGCCCAACGAATTAGCCCTCTGGTGTGTCGGGGAGGATGCCCACGAAGATAAATTCTCTTTCGAACAGCTGGTAGCGGCGGGTCGACGGGCCGCGCATTTTTTTCACACCCTCGGCCTGAAACCAGGTGACCGTGTGCTCGTGATTCTTCCACGCGTCCCGCAATGGTGGATTGGCATGCTCGGACTCGTGCGGCTTGGTGCTGTTCCAATTCCTGGCACCCCTATGCTCACCACCGCCGACCTGCGCTATCGTATGGAAGCGGCCGGAGTGAAAGCGATCATCACCGACAGCGATGGCGCGGCGAAGGTCGAAAACTTCGATGGCGTTCGCTTGCTGGTCGGCGGTCAACGCGCCGGATGGACAAACTTCGATGAAGGCGTGCGCGGCGCGTCGCCCGACTTCGAGCCGGAGTTAACGAGGAGTGACGATCCCG
>DATENK010000815.1:0-2379 GCA_035275085.1 Verrucomicrobiia bacterium
ATCGGGTAGATTTTGGAGGTACTGCATGATCTCCGGCAGCGCATTCGGGATTTCCGCCGCCTTCTTTTTAGAACCGCCCACCGGCTTGAACGGCGGAAAGGTCGGGGATGGGCCCAGCTTGATCCGTTGCTCAACCAGCTCGTGTACCTTGGCCAGCAAAGCATCTACCCGGACATTGTCGATGGGATCCGGTTGCAGCGGCCGAATGGAACTCACGCGATAGGGCTTGTACCGGACGGTCTGGCCTAGTTCAACGCGCGCCAGTCCCTGCAGAATCAAATGCGAGGTGCCGTCCGCATGGTCGACGGATACACGGATGAGCCCGAGCCCCGCCACAAGGCACGGGACTTCACGCGCCTGCCCCGGCTTCTGCATCGCAACCGTAAACATGCGGTGCGATTTCAGCGAATCCGCCAGCATCTTGCGATAACGCGGCTCAAAGATATACAGCGGCAGAAGCGCCTGCGGAAAGAGCGTCGCGCTCGGCAGGGTCATGACAGGCACTTCCAACGGCAATTGCATACTGGTACCCATATTCTACGGCCAGACGCGGTTGGTAGCAAGCGACCATGAGGCTTCGAAAAGCCTCACACACGTAATTCCTTCAAATTTCGTAGCAGCCGACGTGAGGAGGCTCACTGCAATGCTCATTCCGCTCACGCGGGACTTGTCCTCGGTAAAATTACAACTTCCGGAACGCGGCGTTTATGCCGATTGACCACCCGCACTTGCTTGCCACCCAAGCGGACTTAACGTGCTCCGTCTCCTCTTGCCGTCCTCATTTCGGCTTTCCTGATTCGCCTCCACTCGCATTTATTCGCGGTTGCCAGGGTGGGGACGTCGTAATGCAGATTTTCAATAATACAATTTTGGGATACGATAAGTTCATGCTCGTTTATCAGGTCGACGCGTTTCGCGATGACGGATTTCTGGGAAATCCGGCGGGCGTGTGCGTTCTGGATCGCGCCGCGCCGGACGCATGGATGCAGGCGGTTGCGGAGAAGATGAACCTTGCCGAGACGGCGTTCATCCGTCCACTGAACCATAACGAATTTCATCTGCGATGGTTCACCCCAAAGGCCGAAGTGAAGTTGTGCGGGCATGCGACTTTAGCCAGCGCGCATCTGCTCTGGGAGCGCGGGCTGCTCGATGTCAAAAGCGCCGTGCGATTTCAAACGTTGAGCGGAACCCTGATGGCGGAGAAGGAGGCGGAACTGATTACGCTTGATTTCCCGGCTAAACCGGCTGCGCCGAGCGATGCGCCGGAGGGCCTGCTGGGAGCGCTTGGAACGTCCGCGGTTTACGTCGGCCGCAGCGAATTCGATTATCTGGTGGAGGTCGGATCGGCAAAAGTATTGCGGACTCTAAAGCCCGACTTTGCCCTGCTTCGGAAACTTCCAGTCCGCGGGGTGATTATCACTGCCCCGTCCGACGACGTGCGATTCGATTTTATGTCGCGCTTCTTTGCTCCGGCGGTGGGCGTAGACGAGGATCCCGTGACGGGCTCGGCGCATTGTACCCTCGCGCCGTATTGGGCGGCAAAACTCCAAAAAACTGACTTCGTGGCGTGTCAGGTATCGGCACGCGGCGGCGTGCTCAGGCTGCGGCTGGATACGGATCGCGTGCATCTAAGCGGACACGCCCGGACAATGGCCGAGTTCCATTTTGAGCGCGCAAATAGCTGAATACAACTTAAGGCGCAGTCATCAAACTGTTGTTTAGTAACAAACACGGGAACAATTATGGGAACTTCAAAATCATTATTTGCAATAGTTATTGTCACATTCGGCGCCGCGCTTCACACAACCGCCGCTCAAATCAGCCACGCCATCGCGGTGTTGAGCCCGACGCAGGGCAGTCACGTGCACGGTACCGTGCGGTTTACCGAGCAGGGCAATTCGGTGAAGGTGGTTGCGCACGTCGAAGGTCTGACCCCGGGGCAGAAGCACGCCATTCATGTGCATGAATTCGGCGATTGCTCGGCGCCCGACGGCGCCAGCGCCGGCAGCCATTACAATCCCGAGAAGCACGAACACGGCTTGCCCGAAAAAGCGCAGCGCCACGCGGGCGATCTTGGAAATCTGGAGGCGGACGCCAGCGGCAAAGCGCACCTCGAACTCACCGTCAACAACATCACTATTGCCGGTAACAAGAATCCTATTCTCGGGCGGGCGGTGATTGTGCACGCGAAGCCAGACGATGGCGGACAGCCGGTGGGCAATGCGGGCGGACGGGCCGCTTGCGGTGTCATTGGCGCGGCAAACACCGCCGAAAAGAAATGACCTGAAACCGGAAGCTTTGTCCTGTGTCTCAAAAGGCGGTATGACATTGCGCGCTTTTCTTTGCTTGTTGCCCTTGATCGCGTGCGCGGCCAACGAC
>DATENK010000816.1:0-13406 GCA_035275085.1 Verrucomicrobiia bacterium
GTCTACGCCCACGAGTTCTTTGACGATCTGACGTTTCTGTTTATCGAGTTCGCGTTCCTTGCGGGCCCATTCACGATGGTCATGATTGTTCGCCAGCTCCTCTTCCTCGGACTCCCAATATTTTACCTCTGGCTTGCGGCCATAGATGGCGTGGAACTGCGGCGCGAGCAGTTTGTCGAGATCGGCGATGATGATGTCTCGGATGGTCTGCTCGGGGCAATTGATCGAACGGAGCCGTTCGATGTAGGTCTTGTAATCTTCGGATTCCAGTTGGTCCCACGTGACCTGGTTTGTGACGGTGACTACTTGCGGTTCGGGCGCGTGTTCAATCGCGGGAGGGTGAGCGTCCTCGCGAGACGATGCCGCTTGTTCAATCCCCGCGGCTTCACGCTGCGGACGCAGCTTGAGCGTGTAATAGGCCCAGCCCGCCAACGCGAGGTTGGCGACGACCAGGACAGCGATCAACTTGTTAACTTTCAATGGCCCTTTGTGTATACGCGCACTGTGCTGTTCATGCAACACCGAGCGCACAACAAAGTTGTTGGCTGGAAGCAGCTTTTGTGCTGGTCTCAGAGGCATGAAGACGACTTCCCGGAGGACGTTCATCAGGAACACTGGAGCATTCGTGGCGGCGGCGCCTTTTATTGCACGTAGCGCGCAATCGCCGAGCGATCGCATCGTGTTGGGATTCGTGGGCCCCGGCGGACAAGGCACGAATTTGCTGGAGTCATTCGGAAAAATGAAGGATGTCGCGATCGCCGCGGTATGCGATGTAGATGGCAAGCGTGCTCAACTCGCTGCGAAAAGGGCAGGCGATTTAACAGGCACGCCGCCGAAAATCCTCAAGGATATGCGCGAAGTGTTCGCGCAAAAGGACATCGATGCGGTGGCGATTGCGACCCCGGATCATTGGCATGCGCCTGCGACGATTTTGGCATGCGACGCCGGCAAACATGTGTACGTGGAGAAACCGTGCTGCCACAATATTCGGGAAGGTCGGTTGATGATCGAGGCCGCCCGGCGGAACAAACGCGTCGTCCAGACCGGGACACAATCGCGCAGCGCGCCGCATTTGCGTGAAGGGATCGAGCGGTTAAAGAATGGCGCGATCGGCGAAATCCTGGTTTCCAAAGCATGGAACAGCCAGCTTCGGCGGAACATTGGCAAAGTTAAGCCGAGCGCTCCCCCGATGGAACTGGACTATGAATCGTGGGTTGGACCTGCGCCCATGCGGGCTTATCAATCGAATATGCTGCCGGGGAGCTGGCGATGGTTTTTTAATTTTGGCTGCGGCGATATGGGCAATGATGGCGTGCATGATATCGACATCGCGCGCTGGGGCCTGGGTGTGGAAACGCATCCATCGCGCGTCAGCGCTATGGGCGGCAAATATTTTTTCGATGACGACCAGGAATTTCCAGACACGCAAACAGTGGCCTTTGAATACGACGTCGGGAATGGGAAGAAGAAGCAACTGATCTTCGAGCAACGGATATGGTCGCCCTACGTACAGGAAGGCAACGAGAACGGGAATGCCTTCTACGGCACCAAAGGCATGATGATCCTCGGCAAGCATAAAGGCTGGCAACTCTTCGGTCTCCGCAACGAGCCCGGCGACAAGATGTTCAGCAGTTTGGATTCAGCGCCGCATCATCGCAATTTTTTGGAATGCATCCGCGATGCCAAACATCCGAACGGCGATGTAGACATTGGCCACCACTCCGCTGCATTAGTCCATTTGGGCAACATCGCCACGCGACTTGGACGCACGTTGAAGTTCGATGCCGCGAAGGAACAAATCATGGACGACACCGAAGCGAACGCCATGGTGCGCCGAAAATACCGCGAGCATTGGGCGGTGCCGAAGAACGTCTGACGCGCCTAGGGCAGGCTAAGGCGGTAAAAGCGGTTAGAGCTTGTGCTGGTATGTTGAAATTGCCAGACGCCGCTTGCGTTTGGCGTAACAGAGCCGATCGCCCCGAAGCTGCCGTTGCTTAAGGTGGTCGAGCTTTGCATGGTATGGGCTGCCCCGGGGATGCCAAGGCCTTCGAGCAGAGTCAGGTTATTGCCCGGTCGCTCGATGGATTGGATCCGCAAAAAGGGCTCGCCTAAGAGTCGCAAGACCCCAAAGACCGCGCCCATGGTGCCTGCGATCACGGGACGACCGAGAACGTCGAGCGCCATTGCGGCCGGGGCATCATTGTCGGAGGTGACATCCACGATCGCCTTGCCAGCGCTGCCATATGAGAGATCGAGCGAGCCGTTCGCGTTGTAGCGAACCACAGCGACGTAATTCAGGCCACCCAACTCAGCTCCGCCGGCGGCGACGATCCTGCCGTCGGGCTGGATCTGCAGAGAGCTGATGCGCGCATTTGATCCGATGGCCGTCAGCACTTTCCCGTCGCCGTCAAAGGAAGTATCGAGCGAGCCATTCACGTTGTATCGCAGGAGTGCGAAGCGGGTTTGGCCACTAATTACCGTCGCGCCGCCCGCGAGAATCTTGCCATCCGGTTGAAGCGCCAACGCCAGGCAGAAATCAAAATCGCCTGCAATGTCGGTGCTCACCCGGCCGGCCGCCCCAAAAGTGGAATCTAATGAGCCATTGCTGTTATAACGCACCACAGCAAAGTTATAATTGGTTTCAGCGTCGGTGATGCCGGCCACTACGATCTTGCCGTTCGGCTGAATTTTAATGGCTGTAGCACTATCATCGAGAAATCCGATGGTGGTGACTGCTTTGCCATCGCCGTCGAAAGATGCATCGAGCGATCCGTTCGCGTTATAGCGCGCCACAGCAAAATCGGAATTGCCGCCAATATATGTGTTGCCCGCCAAAATGATTTTGCCGTCGGTTTGGATGGCCATGGCGAGCGCGCCATCGGATGCGCTGCTGAAAGCCGTTAACACTTTCCCGTCCCCATCAAAAGTTCCGTCCAGCGAGCCGTCGCTGTTATAACGTGTCAGGGCGAAATCGTCGCTGTCTACGTTGTAAGCCGATCCGGCGAGCAGGATTTTACCATCGGTCTGGATGGCCACAGCATGGCCGGCTGCACTTGCGATGCTATTTGTCGAACCGACGCCAACTGCAGTCATCACCGTCCCATCACCCCCGAAAGTATGGTCGAACGAGCCGTCAACATTTAGGCGGGCGATGGCAAAAACCCCATTTGAAATGGTTTGAGCTGAGCCGGCCACAACGATCTTACCATCGGTTTGCAAGGCTACGGATTGCGCGTTCGATGGCCGGGACGCGAGATTGAGCGTCACGACGCCATCCGCATCGAACGTATTGTCCAATGAACCACTATCGTTCAAGCGCAGCACGAGTGCCGCGCTCGTTTGGTTTGCCGTCTTTGCTAAACCGGCGACCACGATATTCCCTGCCTGGACATCGATTGCATAGGCTTCGTCGCCAAAGGCCCCGAAGCTCAGCGTCAGTTTGCCATCTCCATCGAAGGTCGAATCGAGTGAGCCATCGCCACTAAAACGAGTGACCGAGATACGGTTGGTGTTGAGGCCCGTCTGGCTATAGCCAACCACGGTGATTTTCCGCGGCGAGCGGCCTGTGCCCTGGACGAGAACAGCCTGCGGGTAATCCGCGCCGGTCACATCTGTCGTGGCGATGCCGTCGCCGCTAAAGGTTGTGTCCGGCGAGCCATTCAAATTGTACCGTGCAACGGCAAAGTCGACGTTGCCGTCAAACGTCGCGTTGCCGGCGACGACGATTTTATCGGGGTTAGTGAAGGTATCGGTACCGAGTTGCAAAGCAACCGACGTAGCAAACGCCCCGCCGCCGATGGGTGTAATTGTCTGCCCGTCACCGTCGAACGTCGTGTCCGGCGTGCCATTAATATTGTAGCGGGCTACCGCGAACGAGGCGAGCGTGCTGACATAGAAACCCTTTCCGGCGGCGACGAGTTTGCCGTCCCGTTGAATCATAATTGCGTTGGCAATTGAAATCCCGGCGCCGACTCCCGTTTGTACTTTGCCATTGGAACCGAATGAGGTGTCGAGCGTGCCGTCCACGTTGTAGCGGGCCAAGGCAAAGTTGCCCGTGTTAACGAAGTTATAGTTTGCGCCTCCTGCTACCACGATCTTGCCATCCTGTTGGATCACCATTCCATGAGCCTCATCATAGCCGCCAAAGTCGGTGATTACGACGCCATTGGTACCGAAGGAAGAGTCCGGTGAACCATCGGCATTTTGTCGCACAACAAAAAAATCGCCGCCGCTCGAGGCAAGCACTGTGCCGGCAAAAATAATTTTGCCGTCGCTTTGAATTCTTAGAGCGGTGGCATTCACCGGTCCCGGCAGAGTAGTAATGACTTTGCCCTCGACACCAAACGCGGTATCGAGCGATCCGTCCGTGTTGAGACGCGCCACCGTAACAAATGGATTTGAGAAATCGCTATCCGCGAGTACCAATTTGCCGTCCGCCTGGACCGCGATGGCCTGGACGCGATCATTGGCCAGGCCAAAGCCAAATACTTTGCTGCCGGTGCCGGCAAAAGTTTTATCCAGATCCCCGGGCGCTGCCAGGGCGACCGACGCAGCCAAAGCTCCTCCCAGAAATATAAGACTCCGGAGATTCACATGGTTCTCTTACCATTTTTAGGCTCGCTTGTGCGAGCCAAATCGGTCCGGTTTCCGAACGTGACTTGGGCGGCACCGCGGATAGAATGAGCAGGCATGAGCGTCGTGATTGCTGAAGCTACGCCCGCGAAGGCGACTCCCGTGGTGGCCGCTACGCCGCGATTGCTTTCAGTGGACGCCTTGCGCGGCTTCGATATGTTCTGGATCCTTGGCGGGGACCTGTTTATGCAGGCGCTGGGGCGGGTGAGCGACAAGCCGGTGCCGCAATTTCTGGCCCGCCAACTGGAGCACGTTGCGTGGCGCGGCTTTCGTTTTTATGACCTTATTTTCCCCATGTTCGTCTTCATTGTAGGGGTTTCGATGGTGTTTTCGCTGACGAAGCTCATCCAAACGGAGGGAAAGCTCGCGGCGCATAAACGAATTTTTCGCAGAGCAGTGCTGCTGTTTGCGCTCGGAATCTTGTATTCGGGCGGCGTCTCCCAGCTATGGCCGAACATACGGTTGCTCGGCGTGCTGAACCGGATCGCTTTGTGTTACTTATTTGCAGCGCTGATTTTCTGCAACTTTAAACCGAAAACGATGGTCGGAATTTGCGCGGGACTCTTGATCGGTTACTGGGCGCTAATGACCTTTGTGCCGTTCACCGTCAACGGCACGGAACACCACGGTGTGTTCGAGCCGGGCCTGAACCTCTCGAATTACATCGATGCGCATTACCTGCCCGGCAAGCTATATGACGGCACCTGGGACCCGGAAGGCTTGTTAAGCACACTGCCTGCGATTGCCACGTGCCTGCTGGGAGTGTTCGCGGGATTGCTCTTGCGCAAGGGTGCGATGCCGGAACAGAAAAAGGTCATGTATTTGGTTTCAGCCGGCGTAAGCGCGATCATCGTTGGATGGCTCTGGGACCTGCAGTTCCCCGTGATCAAAAAGATTTGGACGTCCTCATACGTGCTGGTGGCCGGCGGTTGGAGCGCGGTGCTTCTGGGTTGCTTTCATCAAATGGTCGAGATTTGGGGTTGGCGCAAATGGACGGCGATCTTTGTGTGGATCGGCGCGAATCCAATCACCCTTTATCTCCTGGACAACATTGTCGGTTTCGACAAGCTCGCTCGCCGCTTCGCAGGAGGCGACGTAAAACGTATTCTCGAATCAACCTTCGGGCGCGGCACCGGCGACCTCGCCATCGCCACCGTGGGGCTCGCCATCGCTGTGCTGCTCGCGTGGTTCCTCTACCGTCGCAAAATCTTCCTGCGAATTTAGCCTCCGGATTCACACAAGCCGAAGAATCATGTGATATTCCGTGGCGGATTGGCCGTTATGGCGGAGTGAATCTGGTTCGGTGCCCCACACACGGAAACCTGCGCGTTCGTAGAGGCGCTGCGCATTCGGAGCCGTTGAGCTGACGCTGAGGCGGACAATCGCTATGCCAGGCATTGAGCGCGCGTGTAGAATCGCTGCGTCCAGCAATCGCGCACCAATGCCCTTGCGACGGTACGCGGGGACGACGTGCATGCCCCAGAGATGAACTTTATGTGCCGCTTTGACGTGGCTGTCGCGGTAAAGGCCGAGGGTGCCGACGAGATCGGGTGCGAATGCGCCAATGATGATCGAGTCGGGCGGGCCGTGTTGGAGGCGTTCTCGGACGGTCGCGGGAGAGCAGGCGGAGTCATCCTCCGGCGAAGACATAAAGGAAAGTGGCGAATCCAATAACGCGGCGCGACGAAACGCGGCGTAAGTGGCGGCGTCTTCAGGGCGGAGATGGCGGATGTCTAAATCTGACATGTTTCACCGATGCGACGGATAGCGAGGCGCTCGGGTTCGGTCGACAGAGCGGCAGTGAGCCGCTCGATCGGTTCCATCATCGGTTCGTTGCTAAGGCGGTAGGTTTGATGATGGACGGGAATGATGTAATTGGCCCGAACGGCGTTCACCATGGCCAACGCTTGCTCCGGCGTGCAATGATTGTGAATCCACGGATCATAGGCGCCGATCGGCATGATCGCGGCGTCATACGGACCTCGCAGATCGAGGCGCGTGTCGGCGGTATCGCCCCCGAACAAGATCGAGCGACCTCCGCGCTGCAGAACGTAGCCGTTATAGCCGCGCTCACGCTCGCTGGGCCAACGCTGGCCCCAATGCTTTACTTCAATCGCCCGAATCTCGAGATCGCCGTTTTTGAAATTCAGGGTTGTCCGCTCATCCCAGCCCAACTCCGTCACTCGCCGTCGCGATGGCAGAATGTCGCGCGTATCCTTAGCCGTCAAAATTGGCGCGTTCACCTTCGCCAGCGACGAAAGGTCCATGTGGTCCAAATGCGCATGCGATAACAGAATCAAATCAATCGGCGGTAACTCCTGCGGTTTGAGCGCGCAGGCAACATAGCGTTTGGGACCCGCGATACCGAAACCGGTGCGTATCCCGATCCGGCTGAACAGCGCCGGATCAGTCAGGATACGAACGCCAAAAAAATTGATCAGCACCGTTGCATGGCCAAGCCATGCGATCGTAACTTTGTTATCGGACCAGTTGCCGGGCGTAGGCTTGACGGGCACGGGCAGGATTGCACGGCGCGCATCGGCAACAATCGTGCGCATCCAACGAGCAGCGCGCCGCTGTGAAGTCGCCCCCCAATACGCCGCGCAAGCACTGCCGGCGACCATGCCGCCGAGGGCAGTAACAAATTTGCGACGGTTTCGCTGCATACCATGAGCATGCCTTAGGTGCCGAGGCTGTCAAGAAACCGGCGATGCCGGATCAGGATAAAAACAGGACACCGAGGTAATAAATCGGTAACATTCGCCTGACACGATTGCCCCGTATGAAAACGAAAATATTGTTTCGGGCATTTTTCATTTGGGTCTGCCTTACCGGTGCGCAAGACCTTCGCGCGGCCGCATTCGCAGAGTTGCTGGAAAAGGGCATCTACACGGAAGAAACGAAGGGGGACCTCGCGTCCGCAGCCTTGATCTACAAGGAAATCGTCGATGATCCGAACGCGCCGCGCGCTTTGGCCGCGCAAGCTCAGTTGCGGCTCGGCGTTTGCGAATTAAAGTCCGGCAACAAGCCGAAGGCAGTCTCCGCTCTGGAGCGGCTCACGCAGGAATTCCCCGACAAAGACCAACTTCTGGCGCTCGTCGATAACCAGATGCCGGCCCTGCTGGACGAGATGGTCAAGCAGATCGAGCAAAATTATATCCAGGAAATCGATCGCAGCGAATTACTGGAGACCGCGATTCGCGCGATCATCGGCAAGCTCGACAACCGTGGCGGTTTGGGCTTTCTGCGCACTAATGACATGGAGTTTCTCGGCACGAATGATCTCAGTGACTTGAACATCAACATGGACCAGCAAATCGCGGGTATCGGCGCGATTCTGAAAGTGGAAGATGGCGAGGTGGTCGCAATCCCGATGCGGCGCTCGCCTGCAATGAAGGTCGGCATGAAAGCGGGCGACAGGATCGTAAAAATTAATGGCGCCGAAGTACCGAAGAATCAACTTGCCCAGACGGTGAAGGCATTGCGCGGACCCGCAGGGTCGGTCGTCAGCGTAACAGTACGCAGAACGGGTGTCGCCGAGCTGATGAATTTCGATGTGACCCGCGGCACGATCCTCCTTGATAGCGTGAAAGGGGATCATTATCGCGCGGACGACAGTTGGGAATTCATGTTGGACGACGCGCGAAAGATTGGTTACGTGCGTGTCAGCCAGATCGGAAAGCAGACACCCACTGAACTTGAAGCGGCGCTAAAGGATCTTCAAAGCCGCGGCATGAAAGGATTGATCCTCGATTTGCGCGGCAATCCCGGCGGCCTCCTGACCGAAGCAATCGCGGTCGCTGATTTGTTTGTGGAAAACGGCACAATCGTAACCGTGAAAGGCCGTTCAGAGGAAAAGGTGTATTCGGCGAAGCCAGAAAATACTTATTCACGGTTCCCAATCGTTCTAATGGTTGACCGCCAGACCGCGTCGGCGGCAGAAGTCATCGCAGGCTGTTTGCAGGATCATGGGCGCGCAATCGTGGTTGGAGAGCGCACCTACGGCCAGGCAATCGTTCGCCAGATACTTCCGCTAAAAACAGGTGGTGCTTTGAAGCTTCCCGTGGCGGCATACTACCGTCCAAACGGCAAAAACGTGAATCGTTATCCGGGCGCGACCGAGGCAGACGAGTGGGGCATCAAGCCTGATTCCGATCACGAAGTAAGCCTTACTGATGAAGAACTGAAGCTGCTTGCGCTGGCGCGGTTGGCGCGCGACTCCGCGGACCCAAACCATCCCAATGCTGTGTTTGATGACCGGCAACTGGCAAAAGCGTTGGAATCTTTTTGATGAGAAAACTGATCCGCGTATTGATCCGCACCGGCCGGCACAGCGATGTGTGGCCGGTGGCGTTGCTTCTGTTTGCGGTCGTAGTCCCCGCGATTTGCCTCCTCTGGTTCATGACCGCCGCCATGCGCAATGAGCGTTTGGCCGCCCGGGAAAAATGGGCGGACCTCTTCCGCCCGCAACTGTTGTCCCTGCAAGAGGCGCTCAAGGAGCATTGGCAACAGTTAGGAACCAACCTGGACGAAAACGCGCGGACGAATCCGCCGGCGCTGGCCTTTGCCAAAGCAATTGAATCGGGCCTGGCTGACAGCGTGATTATCTTCAGTGCCGGTGGCAATATTGCCTATCCAAATGCGCCGGCTGCCGTATCCGCCGAACAGCTCGATCGACGATGGGCGGACGCCGGGCGAGTGGAATATCAGCAGAAGGATTATGCCAAAGCGGCCGAGCTTTATCACGTCCTTGCGATTCAAGCGACCAATGCTCTCGTGGCTGCTCGTGCCTGGCAAGCCAAAGCCAGATGCCTCGTAAGGGCGGGACAGATTCCCGCCGCCGTTTCGCTGGTGACCGAAGTGTTTGCCGATCCTCGTTATGCTCATGCGGCCGATTCGCAAGGCCGCTTGATTGCGGCAAACGCCGAACTGATGGTTTACGAACTAAGTCGTGAGGAAAGCATCGCGCGTCGGCTGCATCAGCGATTGATGGATTACCAAAATCCTGTATTGGCTGCCCCGCAACGGCGCTTTCTGATGAAAGAGCTGCAAACACTCGCGCCTCATATGGAGTTCCCCACGTTGATGCCTGAAGATCTCGCGACTCAAGCGCCTGCATCCGTGCGTGAGACGACCGCGGATCGAATCCCGGGAACGGATCTGTGGCATCGCACAAGCCCAGGCGGAACGGTCGTAGCGTTGTTCCGGGGCGCTACGCTCGCCGGCCGTATCCATCCAATTTTGGGTGGTAACGCAAGGCTGCTGCCGCCAGGGGCCGAAGATCGGGAAGTTCTGCTGGCCTTGCCGGCGCCGGGCCTTCCGGGATGGCGGTTAGCGGTGATGATGGACCGCGCCCCGAAACCGCCGGTGGCGGTTTATTTTTGGACGGCGATGCTGGTCCTGGCGGCCATGGGCGTGATGGCCTTGCTCGCGGCGCGCATGGTTCGGCGCGAGATGGCGCTGGCGCGTTTAAAGAATGACCTGGTAGCCACCGTTTCGCACGAGCTAAAAACGCCACTATCCTCGATGCGCCTGCTGGTCGATACCTTGCTGGACGCTGAGCAGTTCAACGAGCAGACGGCGCGCGAATATCTCCAACTCATTGCCAGCGAGAACGAACGCCTCAGCCGCCTCGTCGAAAATTTCCTGACATTCTCGCGAATCGAACGAAAGAAACACGCATTCGCGTTCAAGCCGGTGCGGGTTCGGGAGGTCGTTGATGCCGCCATGAAAGCGGTGCCGAGCCGCGACTTCGATGTGCGTATCAAATCCGAATTACCGGACATCATGGGCGATCCTGATGCATTGGTGACGGCATTGGTCAATCTTCTGGAAAATGCATGCAAGCATTCTGAAAAAGGGCAGCCCATCATAGTGCGCGCTGAGACTGAGAATAGCCGCGTCGTGGTTTCTGTGCAGGACAACGGCGGCGGAATTGAAGGCGCCGAATTGAAGAAAATCTTCGAACCATTCTATCAGGTCGATCAAACGCTTTCCCGCAAAGACAGCGGTTGCGGACTGGGATTGAGCATTGTGAATGCGATTGTGAAGGCCCATCGCGGGACGGTCCTGGTTCGAAGCGAACCGGGACGCGGCAGCACCTTTAGCCTTTGTCTTCCCACCGCTTAAATGCGCCAACAAACCGTCCTCATCATCGAAGACGATCCGGCGCTCGCACGCGGGCTGAAGGACAATCTTGAAGCGCAGCATTTCCATGTGCGGCTTGCGCGCGATGGCGAGACCGGGCTCAAGGCTGCCCTTTCCGACGACGTCGATTTGGTGTTGCTGGATATTATGTTACCGAAGATGAACGGGTTCGAGATTTGCCACGCTGTTCGCGCCAAAGCCCTCGATATGCCCATCATCATGCTGACGGCGAAAGGCCAGGAGCAGGACATTGTCCGCGGTCTCGAACTTGGCGCTGACGATTATGTAACCAAGCCCTTCAGCATCCGCGAATTGCTCGCGCGCATAAAAGCGTTCCTGCGGCGCCGGCAGAGTGCCGCGATCAGCCTGATTGAATTTGGCGACTGCGCGCTCGACCTCACCGCTCACAAGCTTTTTCGCAACGGCAAAGAAGTCGAACTCACCGCCAAAGAATTTCGCCTCCTGGAATTCTTCGCCCGCCGCCCGGGCCGCGCCTTGACCCGCGATCAAATTCTCGATGCCGTTTGGGGTGACAACATCATCGTGAACGACCGCAGCGTTGACCGCTGCGTCACAACGCTGCGCGCAAAGATCGAAAACGACCCGCATCATCCCACGCTCATTGCAACGATCCGCGATATCGGCTACCGCTTCGAATCCTAATTCTACTCCTAATCTTAATCCTAATCCTTAAATTCCCAACATCTTCCGAGCGAGACCCCCCCCAGCATGACCATTCGGAATGTCTGCGTACCGATTTGGGTGCTGGTCTATAGGAGTAGGATTAAGATTAGCATTATGACTTAAGGAATTCATCCATCCATCCAGTCCTCTCCAAAACAAGAAGCCCCTGCCCGAGCAAAGCCCGGACAGGGGCCAAATGGGGGATGGGAGTTCGCCAAGCTCTCTTTCCCGTGCCGACATTTGGCGCCATACCTCGGCATGGCTGCCGGCTTCCCGACGCTATTCTCCACGGCAAGCGGAGTGTTCGGCCTCGTAGCAGGGCCGTCCAACACCTTGCGGCTGCTGGATTTCGAGTGAGGCCTCTCAGCTCGCTTCAACTGGTGGTTGCGCCACCGGCTTGCGAACCAGGTTAAGACACGCCTGCGATTCATCATTCGCGTCTTAACCACTTGCGCTGGGTCGGCCACCGCTTTTGACGATGCGTTGGCCCAGTGCCACGGGTCTGACCTCTTAACTCTCAGGTTGCCTTTTACTCACAGGCCAGCGGTCCCGATTCGGGATCGCCGACTGTTGGAAGATGCGGCCTGCCGAGCCGCCTAACTTCCCCGATCCGCAAACTCCCTTTGTCCGCCTTTCGGCGTCTTTGGTGCAGGCGGCGTTTTTATTCACCGCCAAAAGTTTGCGTTCCGTACTGGCACGCAGTAGCAACCATGTACCCTCTGGGTAACCGCGATTCACTCAAGCTCGAAACCCGCTTGAGTTACTTGAACCGGCTCGGAACGGTTTCTCATCGCTCCTGACCGCTCAGTTCCTGTTTCGCGACTGACTAGCGACGCGCGAACGTCGCCAGAGGAACTGGTGAATCCTGCCTCCATCCACTGACTCACGACAGCTTCAAGAGGAGCCAGACCAACCAGCCTGATCTGACTTTTCCCCAGTCACCTGGGATTATCCTGAGCCGCCGTCGCATCCTTTCGTTTGCTTGTGACCGCTCAGTTCTTTCAATGAACTGCGATGAGTTTCTCATGGTTTTGAAACCTGACAACAAAATGATATCCACAACTTATTCACCAGGCCGACGCGCCACTTACCCGCCAAGCCCTGCGGCGGTGGGTGTAAGTAATTTTCTTTTTCGTGAATTACCCGAAAGGGTTATTGCTCGGTGCGCGGCGGGGGAATGACCATGGTCGTTAGCATCGGCGCGCAACAAGCAACTCGTCAGTCTTACGTCTGATCACCTCATACGTTGCGCAATACAGGTCGAGCCCGTCTGTCCGATGGTTGCCCCCGGCTGCGAGTTGAAATCCGAACCGCTTGATCAGATTGGCGCCCGCACGAGTGGCCGAGAGCGAATAGAAGTTTGTTAACTTAGCCGGCTCAGCCAAACGTTCCAAGGCGCCGTGCGCGCCTTCGAAAACGTTTAGCAGCGCCCGAGCTCGCCGATAGGGATTGGACACGTCGACTGCAATACTCTCAATCCAAAGACACGAAACGGCGTCTCTTTCTGCAGCCGAGTAAATACTATCGCCGCGAACCTCCTTTTCCCGGATCTTGCCTTCGAGGAGCATCTGAAGAGTGGTTGCCTTGACGGGGATAATGTTCAGGTGCCCGACACGCGCGCCGTGTCGATCGCAAATGATATTAAACGCATACGGGTTGGCCGCGAACCACTCTTGCAGTATGTGACGCGGGATCGCGTCGTGATCCGCATAAACCTGGGCCTGCTGAGCGGCAATCCAGTCCACATCCGTCTTATCAGCCGGACGCAGTCCGGCGACGAGGGGCACGGTCCGGCGCTTCATCCAACTTTTTTAACACGGAGCACCCAGAGAAAGCAGAGTTTTTTGCCCGCCGATGGAACAGATCATAATCCTAATCAGACTCTCCACCCGGACCGCGGCTGTGTCGCCAGACCAGCCGCAGCAGCCCGCATGTCTTGTGAC